>JBFKKF010000001.1:0-22378 GCA_041631355.1 Bacteriovoracaceae bacterium
AAAGTACAAATTTAGAAGCGACTGTAAAGGCGGTGGACTCTGTAAATAATGAGGAGCTTGTTCTTATTATGGGGGGGAAGCTTAGACAAGATTTCTTGGATTTATCCTCTTTACGAGAATTAAAGATTAAACAAATTTTTGCTTTTGGGCAGGCAAGAGATTTAATATTCAGGCAATTATCAGATATATTTGAAATTATAGTCGTTGAGTGCTTATCAGATGTCTTTGAAAAATATAAATTTAATTATGGGCAGAGGGTCGTTTTTAGTCCAGGATTTCCATCCTTTGATCAATATGAGAACTATATTGAACGAGGCAGGGAGTTTGAGAGCTTAGTTAATTTATCTTACTCTAGTTAATTTCACTTCATTAGCTTGAGCGGAGTTTAAATTCTCTAGCGAGATTTTAGCTACAAATAGGGCCAAGATAGCAAAAATAATAGTACCGATTTTAAAACTCATAGTTTGTCCTAAAGTATTGACTTAAATTATTTAACAATAAAACTTATCGATGCCGTTAGTGAATTCTTTAGCTTAAAAGTCGATTTATTTATAATTTCAGTAACTTAAGTGAGCTCAGAACCTGCTCAATACTTTCTTGATCAAGGTAGGCCCCAAAGCCAAACCTTAAGTATCTGCCACGAAAATCAGTCAATACCCCATGTCCAACTAGTTGATTATGAAGTTCTTTGGCCTGAGCCGAGCTTTTGCAGTTTAGGGGGATAAAATGACCTTGTTTTGACAGGTCTGTGTTCAAGAGATGTTCACGTAGAGGGTTATTATTGAGAAATTGTGCTTGTAATGACTTTATATACTGGTCGAGATTTTCTACGCTAACTCCATTTATCTCAAAGAATTTCCAAACAGCTCGAAAGCGATAAAAGGAGGTTGTGTCCATAGTTGATCCCCAAAACCTGAAGCCGTTATTCTCGTAATGCACAGGTGTGGCCTGTTCAGATTCCAATTGGGAGTGCCCTGCCATCCATCCAGTGATTAAGGGTCTAAGTTTACACTCTCTAGGCAGAGTGAGAAAGCACATTCCTTCCCCTGCCTGAGCGTACTTGTATCCTCCGGCCATATAGTATATTTCATTTTCCCAGCGTGAAAGATCAGTGGGAAGTGCACAGAATCCATGATAGGCATCAAGGATAAAAACGGCATCTTTCTTTTTTTGGCAAACAAGGTCAATAGCTGTATCAGGAAGAACATAACCAGTATCAAAGAAAACATGACTTAAAAAAATGAGATCAAATTCTTTATGGGTTAAAGTGGAGTCGAGCTCCTGGCCAAATTCTTTTCCTGAAGGATCTAGAAATTCTACTTCAACTTTTTGGGCCTCTATCAATCTATTAAGTTGTCGCGAAAAGGAGTGAAACTCCGATTTGGTTGTTAGAATTCTAATTTTATTTTGATGAAAAAAGCAACTAATCACTTTGATAAATAATTCGTGGGTATTAGAGGCAAAGGCAATATCTTGAGGCCTAGAATAATTTAGGATTGAGGCGATGGTTTTTTGAACATCTGGTATTAGTTTTGAGAAAATATAATCCCATTTTTGATCACTGTATTGGACTGATCGATCATAAGCTTCCATATGACCTTTTCTGGCAACATCTGGCCAAAAGTGATGGCTATGAGCGGCCATGTGAATATTTCCTTGATGGGATTTTAAAAACTCGCTGTAAAATTTTTGAAACATTTAATCCTCGTATATAAATCCTAACTCTTGTTTATGTTCTAGTGGAAGCTCCGGAATTCTATTCTTAGGAACTAAAAAAGTTGCTAGGTTAAAAAAGTCCACAAAGATTCGGTTGTTTTCAGTGGATTTTTTCAGGTACTCATGACCCGAAGAGCCTCCGGTACCAATCTTGGTTCCAAGAATTCTATGAACCATAATGGCATGTCTGTATCGCCAAGTAGTAAACATCTCATCCACATCTATTAGTAGATCCAGAATCCGGTTAGGAATCTGTAAGATGGGCTCGTCTCGAAATAACCTGATAAAAATTGCTGCAAGCTTGGCCTCTCGAGAAAGGCGAGTAAGGCCTTGGTCTTGTAATTCCTTATATCTTTTGGGGTCAAAGAGTTGATTGTAATTAGTTTGAGTTGCTTTTAAATTGGCAATTTCCAGGGCCTTCTCTTCCGGGGTAAGATGTTTATTACTTTCAACCACTTTTAAATCTTCATCAAGAATATCATTGATTGTATTTTTATACTCATTCCAGAAGTCGTAATCAGCATATTTTCCAAAGGGCATTCTAGCTAGCCATTTATCAATAAGTTCTAGAAGCGTTGGCTCATCTTCTTGGGCGATCATGGTTTTTTTATCTTCTTCAGTTAGCCTTGAGTTGAAAAACTTTTGATCTGCCGTGAGTCGATATTTTTGTCTCAATCCTAGCTTGAGCTCAATCAAACGAAATTGAATACTTTGAAATCCAGAGGCAGGCACTAGATAGTCTCTAAACTCCATGAAGTCTAGTGAGGTCATAGTCTCCATAATACTTAGTTGTTGATTAAGCACCTTTTGAATCTCAACAATTCGATTCAATCTGTGGATAATAGTTCCAAGGTGGTTAGGAGCAACCTTGGAGGCATTGAACATATCATAGACTGAATTTAGCTCGTGTAGGATTTGTTTAAACCACAATTCATAGGCCTGGTGGATAATGATAAAAAGTGTTTCATCATGGGCTTCATTACCGTGTTCGCGAGACTTAAGTTTTTGAGAATCCAGCAATTTATCTAGTTTTAAATATTCACCATAATAGATAGGCTCGTATTTCATAAAGTATCCTTAAGACAAGATGTGTTATAATACAAACAAGTTATCTCGAAGCTTTTAATTTGTCGAATTTTTGTGTATGATGCGCCGATAGATATGACTGGTACACAAAGGAAATTATATGGGATCTTCATTTAAAATTGACGTTCAAAAAATTGAAAAAAATATCCAAAGTTTGCAAGCTTTTATGCAGGATAACGGAATTGCAATGTTCTATATTTCTAGTTTTGATCAGTATTTAAACGAATATGTTCCAATGATTGATTGTCATCGTTTTTACTTGACTGGTTTTAGTGGCTCTGTAGCAGAGGTCTTAGTTCCTAGTTCAGGGAGGGTAAAACTCTATGTTGATGGAAGATATCATGAACAAGCAGATAATGAGTGTGATGCAAAACTAATTGACGTAGTAAAGGTTCCACAAAATAAGGGTGTGCTATCAACTTTATGGGAAGATTTAGAAGCGCTTGCACCAAATAATGTGGCCATTGAAGGAGAAAGAACTGCTGTTAGTTTCTATGAAAAACTAGAGACTAAATTTGATGTGGATAATTATCAAAATGGAGAGCTTGCGAATGTGATAGATTTTGAAAAAATGCCGGCTCTAGGCCCAGTAAAGTCTGTCGAGAAAAAGTGGCGCGGAAGTGATACATCTGAAAAACTAAAAAAAGTTTTTGCGGGAGAGTCAAACGCGGCTTACTTTGTTACTGCGATTGATAGTCTTGCCTGGATAACTAATTGTCGAGGATACCACTTACCAAACCTAAGTTCATTTTTAGGTAAGGCCCTAGTGGTTGCGGATAAAGTTTATGTATTTGTTGGAAGTGATATGGATGTGCAATGTGAAGATAAATGCATTGAGTGGATAAAGTGTGATGAGACTGACCAGGTAAGCGAATTAGATAGTATCGTTTCTAATCTGTCGATTTCAAAAGTATATATCGATAAATCTATGCTTAATACAAGAGACTATTTGAATTTAAAATTAGTCTTTAGTGAAGAGCTACTAGTGAATAAAGTAGGAGGCTTAGTAGAATTTCACTCTATTAAGGATGAAGGTGAAATCAAAGCTTATAAGGACTCCTTTAAAAGAGGTGATAAGGCGATTTACAATACGATTAAATGGATCAAAGAACAGGTTGCGAGTGGTAAAGAAGTGACTGAACTTGACCTTTATAATAAAACTTCCGAGATGTACGAAGCTCAGGGAGCAATTACTCAAAGCTTTAACACCATTGCGGGAGCAGGAGCGAACGGATCAATCATTCATTATAGTGCTTCCAGTGCAGAAATTAAAATTAAAGAAGATACAATGTGTTTACTAGATTCAGGTGGCTATTTTGAGCCGGGATTTGCCACTGATACCACGAGGGCCTTCCTGGGTGGAAGTAAAGTATCTGATCCTAAATGCAAAGAGATTTATACTCTTGTATTAAAGGGAACTTTGGCGCTTCAAAATGCAGTCTTTAAAGCTGGAACTAGAGGCGTTGGTCTTGATGCCATTTGCAGACAACCATTGTTTCAGGCGGGTTATGACTTTGCTCACGGAACCGGTCATGGAGTTGGAATTCACGTACATGAAGGTGGGGTTGGAATTGGGCCAACCAGAAATTATCTTTTAAAACCTGGTCAAGTTGTTTCAATCGAACCAGGGATTTATATTCCAGGGTTTGGTGGAGTTCGACTAGAAAATATCGGTCTGGTAAAAGAGCATCCTGAGTTTGACGGTTTTCTATGTTTTGAGCCATTAGTTTATATCGGGTTTGAACCAGAATTAATTGATGAGGACATGTTAAATGAAGCCGAGAGAAAATGGCTCGAAGAATACGAAGCCGTTTGCTCTTCCAGAGGTACTAGTTTCAGAAATTAATTACTGAGAACAATTAAAAGCACTAAATTAAGTGCCATCATTCCAATACCAATAAGAAAATAAATTGAGGAATTTTTAGGCTTCTCACTACTTTGTGTTTGCATGAAGTATATCTATCTAGTTTGGATCTAAAGGTCTAGGGATTTTGATACTCTGTGTAAATAATTTATAAAAAAACAATATGAAAAAACAGACACTTAAGCCTATCATAAAAGCCTTGGGGAAGTTTGTATTAAAACTGGGTGGATCTTTCTTGTCGATGATACCACCAAATAAGGGTGAGCAATTTTCAATCGCAGTAGGATAAAGATAGGTGAGACCATCTATATCATCTTGAGATAGGCGCTCCATTTTTGATGAATTTAAGTAGTACATAAGAGCGTGATCTTTATTTGAGTGCCCAAGTCCCAAGGCATGGCCAATTTCGTGGGCCAAAACGCTTTCTTTTTCAGCAGTGGAAAGACTTGCAAAACTTGTGGAGGCACTGTCGTTTATTAGAATAACACTTCCCTTGATATTTCTTCCAGAGATTTTTACGGGTGCCGTTAGGGCCAGATACTGTGAGTTAGGAAAATTATCAGTGGTGTTATTATTACAAGCAATAACAATATTTGAAACAACTGGTACAGAGGTAGAACTATCACATGCGGTAGTGTCATCTTCAGCACATAGTTTCTCGGTTAAAAACTTTGAGTCAGAGGTTTGATAGATACCTCCGTTAGTCACCTCAATATCGGCAGTGGCCACCTTGTTCCAGTATTTTTTTGCCCCATCCATAGCAATATTAAGAAGCTCTTCCTTGCTAATACCAGCATTGGTACATGTGCTATTTGAGGTAACAGAAATAGAGACTTTACGTGAACCAAATCCTGCGCCTATATTTGTATTTAATCGAAAGCCGTGGGCGTGATTAATAAATAAGATTAAAAATAAAACTTTATACATTAGAATAACTCCTCAAAAGGAACATTATAATTTACAGACAAAGAGTAAGTCGTCATTCGTTGGTCACTGTTAGTAAAAGCGTAAATATAATTTTGAAGTTTAAAACTTATCTTCTCATATAAAAATTCGGCTCCAAAGTCGAGAGTCTGGTTATAAGAGGTTCTGCGTTCTTCGGGAATATAATAAGTTTCAGTTCCACTTCCATTTCTCAGGGTATCTTCACCACCGTCCGCAGAAATCATAAGCATCATAAAGCTGGTCCCAGCTCTTAGGCGTACCCATTCAGTTGCTCGGTAGGCAAGGTCAAATTTAAAAAAGAATAAGTTTTTAGAGATTTCCTCAGAAGTTCTTTGAATAACATATCCTGTTTCGTGAACAAATTCTAGTTGGTAGGGAAGAGAGTAGACAGCATTTATTCCAAAGTAGGGAGTGAGTTCAAAATGATCGTTTACTCCTCCATTTGTGTCATCTTGGACTTGAGCGTAGTTTTCTAACCAAGTTCCAAAATTAAACCCTATTGTCTCGGGAGATTTAATATCAAAAGCCGTGACCTTGGAACTAAGACAGACGAGTAGGAGTATTAATATTGCAGTTTTCATATATAAATTCTAGATAACTAGTCACAATAATTCAAAGAATCAATATGACTTTTAACTAATTGGTAGGTATTATTTTAATTGAAACTTAATGCGGAGTGTTTGCATGTTTGAAAATTTTCAAGTGGCACAAGATTTAATGCCAAGTGACCCACGCTTTGGTGTTGGGCCCTCTCTTGTGAGCTCTAAAGCGGTTAAGGTGCTAGTGGACGCGGTACCTGGTGTTATTGGAACTAGTCACCGTCAAAAGCCCGTAAAAGATGTATGTAAAGAGATTCAATCTGGACTAACAGAGTATTTCAATCTGCCGAAGGGATACGAAGTTATTATGGGAAATGGTGGTGCTACATTCTTATTCGATATGATTGGTTTAGGCCTAGTTGAGCATAAATCATATCATTACGTTTTGGGAGAGTTTTCAGAGAAGTGGTTTAATGCCCATGATAAAATTCCATGGATAGAGGCCCAAAAATACTCGGTCCCGTATGGGGAGGGGATGGAAGTAAAAAATGTCTCAGCTGTAGATATGATCTGTTGTACCCTAAATGAGACCTCTACTGGTGTGATGATTAGTGAGTTTCCTGATGTAGGGGAAAAAACCTTATTGGCGGTGGATGCTACTAGCGGTGCGGGGCAAATAAAGGTTGATTTTAATAAGGTTGATGTTTACTTTTTTTCACCTCAAAAAGTTTTTGCAGCAGAGGGTGGTTTTTACTGTTGTATTATGTCACCGAAGGCGATTCAACGTGCTGAGAAACTAATGAATAGAAGTACGTATACTCCAGAAATTATGAGTTGGGAACATGCTATTGTAAATTCGAGAAAGCATCAAACCTATAATACACCTGCCATATCGAGCCTGATTTTACTTAATGAGCAAATTAAAGTTATGAATGGGCTTGGCGAAGATAAGATTGTGGAACTTGCCCAAAAAAAAGCCGACTATATTTATGATTGGGCAATGGAAAAAGATTATTTATCTCCTTTTGTGGAAACAAAGCGGGATCGATCAGTAGCTGTGGCCACTATTGATGTGGAAGACAAGTACAGGGTAGAAGACTTAGAGAAACGGTTGCGAGAGTTAGGGGTTGCCTACGATATTGGTGGCTATCGTAAGCTTGGAAGAAATCAACTAAGAATCTCTTTGTTTCATAATGTTGAATTAGAGAACCTAAAAAAATTGTGTCATATTATTTCGTTAGCAATTGAAACAGAGAGGGCAAATTAGATGAATATTTTAAAAAGTGATTCAAAAGACATTGGTATCCTAGTTCTTCGAGTAGCGATTGGTTTCTTAATGCTTTTTCCTCATGGCTTTGGAAAAGCGACAAATTTTTTAAATATGATGAATACGTTTCCTGACCCTCTGGGGATCGGATCTAGTTTATCCCTGGCCGGAGCGGTATTTGGTGAAGTTATTTGCTCGATACTCATTATACTAGGGGTGAAGACTAGATTCTTTGCCACTCCAGCGTTATTTACCATGCTAGTAGCAGCATTTATGGTACATGCAAGTGATCCATGGAAAATTAAAGAGAAGGCTATCCTGTATGGAGTTTGTTATTTAGTTCTAATAATAACTGGTGGTGGAAAGTTTTCAGTAAGAGATTAGGTTATCTTCTTTTTTTACTTTTGTTACCTTTAGCACCGTCGTCTTTTTTATAACCCTGTAAAAACTCTTGTTTAAACTCAAGGAAGCGGTCTTCAAGTATGGCCTGTCTTGCTCGGTCTGCAAGGGACTTATAAAATGAAATATTATGGGCGGTGGCAAGAATCTGACCAAGAATTTCGTTAGAGTCAAAAAGATGTTTAATGTATGAGCGACTAAAAGTGTTATTCACGTAATCATCTAGGTTGGGCTCAATTGGAAAGAAATCTCGGCGGTAGTTTTTGTGAGTGATTCTTATTTTTCCACGGTTTGTAAAGAGGGTGCCTCCCCGGGCAAATTTAGTAGGAATAATACAATCTGACATATCAATGCCATTCTCCCAAATCATTAGTAGGTCCTCTGGCATTCCTACACCCATTACATATCGTGGTTTATCCTGAGGCATTTTTGGTCCAGTATAAGTGACAATTTTTTCCATTAACTCAGGTCCTTCACCAACACTAACACCACCAATGGCATAGCCTGGAAGGTCTCTTTTGACGACTTCCTCTAAACACTCATCTCGAAATTCATCATAAGTAGAACCCTGAATGATTCCAAAAAGTGCTTGGTTTGGATTGTCCCAAGTTTGGATACACCTATCTAGCCATCTATGAGTTCTATCAATGGAGTTTTTTACGTACTTCTTATCCGCCGGGTAGGGGATACACTCGTCAA
Source organism: Bacteriovoracaceae bacterium (assembly GCA_041631355.1). Classification (GTDB taxonomy): domain Bacteria; phylum Bdellovibrionota; class Bacteriovoracia; order Bacteriovoracales; family Bacteriovoracaceae. The sequence goes on from JBFKKF010000001.1 coordinate 8,516, forward strand.
AGGCCATCATGATGTCAGAGCCAAGATTTTGTTGAATTCCAATTGATGTTTCTGGAGTTAATAATATGTCTTTACCACTAGGTCCTTTAAAGCTAGAACCTTCTTCAGTTATGGAATTTCCTTGGAGGGAAAACACTTGAAATCCCCCTGAATCCGTAAGGATTGGCCGCTCCCACCCCATAAATTTATGTAGTCCACCTGCTTTTTTAATCAGCTCAGAGCCTGGAGTAAGGTGCAAATGATATGTATTGGATAAAATTATAGGGATATCTAGATCTAGTAATTGATTTGGTTGTAAGGCCTTAATTGCCCCGTGAGTTCCTACTGGCATAAATACTGGAGTGGGAATTTCTCCGTGAGGAGTAATGATCACACCTGCGCGGGCGTTGCAATTTTTGTCTTTGTGAATGAGCTTATATTTAAAATTCTTTTTAATCTCTTGTGTAATATCCATAACTTACAAATTCTCTAGTTGGTATGAGTCTTGAATATGGTTATAGCTGATATTTGAGGAGGAGCAAAGTGTTAAAGCGTTTACAAGTAATCTTTTTAATTTTTCCGATGATTTTTCTGTGGGTAGTGGATAGTTTTCCCCTTGAATGGGAGTTTGAAGGAGTATGTCGTGAGGTATTGGATGGAGATACAATTACCGTGAATGGTAAAAGAATCAGACTAAAGGGAATCGATGCACCTGAAAAAGACCAGCTATCCTATGACAAAAAGAAAATTGGTAAGTGGAGTAAGCTCTATCTTGAGAAATTAATTTTAAATAAGAAAGTTAAGATTCGATATCGAGAAAAAGGAAAGTACGGAAGAATTATCGGAGATGTCATCTTAGATGGATGGGTCAACGCCAAAATGATTAAAGCGGGAATGGCAGTTTATTATAGCTTTAAAAGAGACTTTGATTTAAAGGCATACGAGTATCAGGCAAAGCTTTTAAGAAAAGGGATATTTGGAACATTAGGCTTTGATAGACCTTCATATTATAGATGGAAAAGGAGATATGGAAGATGACACTGACAGACAAGGAGCTTCATGCCGAAATGATTAGAATGCGAAAGTATGAGCGAGATGTGATGATTGAGTTACTGGAGCACTTGCAAGAGGTGTATGACAGGCGCTTATTTGCAGATTTTGGACACTCTAGTTTGGTTAAATATTTAGTTAAGGAACTTGGATACTCTGAATCAGCCGCGTTTAGGAGATATCAAGCCTTAAGGTTAATTAAAGAAATTCCTGAAGTTAAAACGAGATTAGAAAAAGGTGAAATAAATCTTACCAGTGCTTCCATGATACAAGGAGGTTTAAATAATACGGCCGATAAAATAGAGGTTATTGAGAAATCAATTTATAAAACAACTAATGATACCCATGATTTGATATTAGAGAAAAATCCCGATTTGAAAAAAAGAGATATTATAAATCCAATTAACAATGGGGAGTCTAGGGCCCATCTTACTTTATCTAGTGTAACAATTGAAAAGCTAGAAATGCTAAAGGCTATATCAAAAAACTATAATAATGATGAAGTAATAAATATGGCGCTTGATTTAGCAATAAATAGACTTGATAAGGGAAAACAAAGAATAAACAAAGTTAATAGGTCAGCGGAAACTACTGTGCCTAGCAGCACCGCTAAGAAGTTGTGGAGAAGGGCCAAGAGTAGGTGTGAATATCCTGGCTGCGATGAATTTTATAATTTAGAAATAGAGCATATTACTCCAAGGGCCAAGGGCGGGGGAGATGAACTTCAAAATTTGAAATTATACTGTAAAACCCATAATCAAAGGTCTGCTATTAAAGAGTTCGGTTTGGATACAATGAGAGAATATCTAAATTAAAAAAGGCCACCTTAAAGGTGGCCTGAGAGAAAATTTATAGACTGTTTACTACCAAAGAATTTTTGTACCAACTGTGGCACCTACAAGGTCATTACCTAATCCTTTATTAAGTTGTGCATATACTCTTACGAATGGAATATTGAACTGAACACCAGCGAAGGCTCTAAAGTTTGTAGCATCAGCATCACCTGAATCTGAATCATCGGCACTAATAGTTGCTTTGTAGTCAGATGGATTTGCCGCTTCTACTGTACCACCTGCATCAAATGAAACATCAGTTGAACCTTGAACAAAATCAAACCCTGCACCACCAAAGAAAGTAAATACATAGGAGGCTCTTAAGTATGTAGAGATCTCTACAGGGATAGTTGTTGTAGCCGTTTCAATGTTAAAAGTAGCACTTGAGTTTTTAAATGTTGCTGTTTGCCCACTTACCTCAACTTGTTCATCATCGAATACTCCAACTAAGTTTCCTTCCCAACTTGCTCTTTGAAAACCTGTGTGAAGGAAAACTCCACCCCATTCAAGCATATAACCTGGTACAATGTCTTTTCCTTCAATGATTTGGTATCTCCCCATAACACTAAAACTACTTAAATCAATTTCTGCTTGAGAATCAGTATCATCTTTTTCATAATTATAGCTCATGAATGAGACAAATAGGTCTAGCTTAGAAAGATCAACCGGTCCAATTTTATCAATTGGAAGTAGGTCTAAATTTAAACCAACAGTTGCAGCAGCTCCTATACCAAAACCATTCAGAGATTCAGGTTTGTCAGCATTTTCAATGTCACCATCGACGGCAACACCTGCGGCACCTCTAACCATAAAATAGCTAAACTTATCTGAGTAATCTGAACCTAAGCCCTTATATGCAAAGCTGTTAGCATTAGCGAGACCAGTTCCGTACTTACCAATTGTAACATCAGGTAAATCTTCACCAACTAGGTCTTTAATTTCTTGATCTAAACTATCACAAGTACTCTGGCCAATACCACATGCGTCCTGAGTAACTGTTATTGTAATAGCTTGAGATGTTAAAGGGAGTGCTAAGGCGACTAGGGCTACACTCATCATGAGTTTTTTCATTTTCCAATTCCTTTGTTTTTTATGTCACGAATTCCTCTAATATTGTAAGCTGTTTTGAAAAAATATCAATAAAAATAAATAGTTGTAAGAAGTAAAATATTCAAATCTTCTTTACATAAGCACCTAAAAAGATTAGTTTTCCTGATAGAAATGATCATGAAAGGTGAATATGCAATCAAGCGATTTTGAAAAATTAGGAATAGATGAGGATTTTAATCCCTTTTATCAAGAAGAAGAGATTAAGACTCCGAATGAGTTACAACTTAAAGTCATTCCTAAGCTTATTGAAGGTAAATCGGTGATATGTGTTTCACAAACTGGTACTGGAAAAACTCTCTCCTATGCTCTTCCAATAAGTGAGTTAATTAAAAGAATTGAAGATGATCAGGGTTTATCGGAAAAAAAGACTTCTCCTTACGGGGTTATTGTCGCGCCAACGAAAGAGCTTGCAATCCAAATTCATCATGTCTTTAAAAAAATATCTCATCATGTAAAGTTAAGGGTTAGAACTTTAGTTGGTAATAAAACTTCCAGCTTAAAAAATCAAAACTACGAAATCCTTATTGCTACTCCTGCAAAATTGGCCAGGGCCGTAAGAGATAAAGAGGTGAGTTTTTGCCAGTTAAAATATTTAGTTTTTGATGAAGCTGACCAACTCTTTGATATGGGGTTTAAGAAGAACTTAGAAGCAATTATTTATCACGTTGATTATGACTCGACAGATATTCATTTTTTTAGTGCAACCATGCCACCTGAAGCATCAGATTTTATTAATCAAAAGTTCAAAAAGAAAAGTCTAGAGCAGATTGAACTCACTAGTGCCCACAGAGTGCAGCAAAAAATTGAAACTTTTAATATTTATTTATCTCCAAAAGAAAAGAATATTGCACTTAAGGAGCTACTAGCTAAAACAGTTAGTGGTAGAGGGATGGTCTTTGTAAATCAAAGAAATCAAATGGAGGAGATCGATAAATTTATCTCTGAGAAATTACCAAAACTAAAATATAAGGTCCTTCATGGTGCTTTGTCCGAAAAAGAAAGATTATCAGTTCATAAGGCCTTCATGGACAAAAAGCTACAACTGTTAATTTGCAGTGACGTTATGGCCCGAGGAATTGATGTCAAAGATCTAAATTGGGTAATTAATTATGGATTACCTAAGACGCCAATTTATTACCTTCATCGCTGTGGAAGAACTGGCAGGGCCGGGCGCTCTGGAGTTGTTTATAATCTTGTAACGCATTATGACTCAAAATTAATAGGTCTGATCAACGATGCAATTAAACAGCAGTCACACCTTGATATTAAGTTTATAGCTAAAGATATGCAGGAAACTCGGAAAAAAGCTGCTAAGAAGTCTGCCAAAAAGGTTAAGAGTAAAAGAGTCAAAATTACCAAAAGATCTAAACTAGGGAAAAGATAAACTTAAACCCTTCGACTTGTAACTCATCCAATTCCTTTGTACAATTTTAGTATGAAATTATTGTTGATCATTTTATCACTTAGCCTATTATCCTGTTCAAAAGATAGACCTCCAAATTATTCCCCCGAGGAAATGTTAGCAAAAGGTAGGGAAGCAGATCCAACGCTGGAGCTTGTTATTCCTAAGAGCATTACTGAGTCAGTTGTTAATTGTTATTCATATACACCACCTTGTCGTTTTGGTTATAAAATTATTGTAAAACGAATTGAAATGATCGCTTTATATTATGAGGATCAAGATGATGCACTTAAGGCCGCTAAAAGAGCGAAAGCCTATATTGCTAGAAACTGGGTATTTGATGATGTTGTTGGGGAGCCTATATTAGAGCGTTTTGTAAAACAACAATTTGGTGCAGTCTTAGCTGAGAAGGTTAAATAGTAGCAAGAAGCCTTGTAGCAAATAAGTCTACTTTTTTCATCCAGATCATTTTATCTTCATCAGTGATTGCTTTTTTTACAACAAAGGCATCAAGATTTTGCCCGAATAGTTTGGTCCAACGGTATACCTCTCCTTTATTAATCTTCAGTGGAATATGTACTTTTAAAATCTCAAAAGGAAGGTGGGATTTATCGTGTAGCTCGCCATTGAGTTGGAGGTTCCAAAAGTCAGCAATTCGAGGAAGGTGAGAGTCAAAGTCTTCAATGACTCGGAAATGATATCCGATCATAATATCTTTCATTGCTATTTGGTAAAACGAGGAAATAATCTCTAAAATAGTGGGGTAAGAAATCACTTAACCTCTTTTGAAATGGATAAGGTGTTCTGCCTTCGCTCGCAAAATCCCATAGCTAGATGCTCCTTAGGGTCAGTAACAGGTACAAGAGAGTGCAGCTTATGTAGATCATCGTTTTCAAAGAATTTCATCAATGCCATCTGTAATGGAATATTTTCGGGAATATTATCTCCCACAAGTAATATGTCATAAAATGCATTTTTACCCTTACCAATACTGAAGGACACAATCGCCTCAACTCGATTTGTACTCTCTAAGGTGAGAAACTCGCACTCGTTTTCAATATAGGCCAGATCGATCACTTTGGGACTTCTTTTTAACTCTTTGTATTGACTGGCCCCATCGGATTTATATTGAAAAACTTCCTTGAAACTTTTGTACTCTTTTAATTCAAGCCCTAAATTTTTCATTATAAATTTCCAATCAGCTTGAATATTTTTTTTCAAGTCAAACGATAGATCTTCGATAAATTCTTGATAGCTATTTTTATTTTTAAGTAAAAATCCTAAACTTGTAGAGGGAGTCGTTTTTGCTTTTAAATCCTTAAAGCAATTTGCAAGGCTCAGAGATTCAGAAAACCTAATTTTCTGTTCCCGCACATCCTCTCGTTTAAAGTATTCATTTAAAATGAGAGAAGTTTTATCTCCTGCATATCGGATGAACTGAGGGGAAAAGATTATTCCTTCTCGATAGACACCAGGGGAGGTCCAGGAGAGTTTAGATATTCCACTATTGATAGGAGACTTCTTATTAAATATTTTTTGAAAAAAACTTGGTTCTCGATCTGGCTTTATCTCAATTTCGGCCTGTGCATATCCTATGGGAGTGTTTGTGGATGGTCCAAAGAATAAATAGTAGGTAAAGTTAATATTTTCCTTTGCTACTTTCTCGTAATTTTTAATCACTTGAAAGCAGGGCACATGTTCGGCAAGTAACTCCTCCAATGCGGGGATAAACTCAGGGTCTATGTCATTAGCACTATTATACTTTTGAGTGATAAGCATACTATTCTAAAAATCCTTCTCCACAGTGGGGACAAAATTTCCAAAACTGTTTGTCTAAGTTTGTTTTACAACTTTGGCATTGATAAGGCTCTTTTAACTCGTCAATAGAGTTTCCAAGGGCAAATATATCTTTTTTCATTGCTCGATAAGTCTGCTCACTGGCATACCATAAATGGGGCATAATCTTTGAGGGAACAAACATACCGTGCTCTATCTTATTGTCGACTTTTATCTCAACCTGAATCTGCTCTTGTGCACGTGTATTATACATTGGTCGATCAACCATATTCTTCATATCATTGATTTTCTCAAGGCTTTTTCTTACTTCTTCTTCTCTAATTGAATCTTCTCTCATACTTCCTACTTCAGAATAGTTCCAATACAGCGAATCTCCTGTGAGGATGTTTTCTCCTTCAAAGATAAGATGCCCGTTTCTTGTTCAATGGCCCACGCTAGAGATTGATTATTATCAGAACTGGCCGTCCATAACAGAGCATCGATGTCCTTAAGAACAAATCGAGCACCATTCAAATCAGCAGCTAAAAATTCGTTTCTATTAGGGAGTCGCCAACGAACCTGATCTGCAGGTAAAAGCTTGATATTACCACAGGTATAGGAGTCAGATTCAATATCGTATCCACTGGCCTCTTGCCAATTTCCCTTGTCGATGATGGGGGACCAAAGGGTTTTCGTATTCACATCAAGCCACACTTGTTCTCTGCCATCGTTGAAAACAAGTCGCCAGACTCCTTCTCCTGAAATCCCATTTTTAATTCCATTCCAGAAAGACTCGCTGCCATTAATTCTCTCACAATGAGTTATTCGCTCACCAATAGAACTATGATTAGTTAGATTTCCACATTTTTTTGAAGGTATGGTGGCAGTGCTAACCTGGCGATCAATATCTACTTGAGAATCTGGAATTAGATGGATTGTATCTGGTGCTGAGTCGGCCTTTATATTTTTTTGTAAAATTTCATGAGTTAGCTGGTTGGCCCCACGATTTCGATAAATATAACTAGCTTGGACTTTACTTATTTCGCCAGCGGTGGCGGCAGGGCTATTTCCTGTATTTCGTTTGATATTATTTTGTTCTCGTTTATTATTAGCGGCCTCAGTACAGGAGAGTATAATCGTACCAATTATTGTGTAGGCCATAAAAGTCGATAGTTTCACTGATTCTCCCCCTTTAAATCGCTGTTTTCGTTATTATTTTGCCATTTCTTACATGCATTTGTAAATCTTTCATGACGCACGGAATCTTTAATGTAAGTGTTTAATAATCAGTAAAGCTATGTTATAAGGTGCGGTTCAGAGGTTAATTTAATGACAACATTGGGTATACATTCAATCTATAGGGCCACCGAAGGTGAGGGGATTCATCTAGGAACGCCGCAAATTTTTGTCCGCTTTCAGGGCTGTGCCATAGGTTGTATCAATTGTGACTCTAAAGAAACATGGGACTTTGATCAAAGCAAACAAAGCTTAGAGAGCACAATCGAAGAAATTGAAAGGCTTGCAGGGCAATATCCTACTAGAATAAAAAGAGTTTCTATCACAGGGGGAGATCCACTTCATCCTAAGCATATTGCTGGAGTTGAGCTTCTTGCAGGTGAATTAAAAAAACAAGGGTATTTTATTAATATTGAAGCTGCGGGCACTAGAGTTGTAGATTCACTCTTTGATATCGTAAACTTCATTAGTTTTGACTTTAAAACTCCATCCACTGGAGTAAAAACCAATATGAAATTGATGGAAAAAGTATTCTCTCAATACGGCGATAAGGCCCAAGTTAAATCAGTGATTGCTGATAAAAAAGATTTTGAATTCACCTTTGAAGCCTTCACATCCCTTCTAGAAAAATTCGATCACAATATCCAAACACCATGGGTTTTAACCCCTTGTTATGAACCCCACGAAGAATTTCCTAAAGAGCGATTTACTGAAGTCATCTCTTTAAATGAAGATTACGGCTCTCCTTTTAGAGTTATAGGACAGCAACATAAATGGATTCACGGACCTAGTAAAAGAAACGTATGAGCCATTCTCCCCATAAAGATCAAATGGTAAACCAGGCACTTTTAATTCTATGGATGGCCATGATGGTTTCAAATCTTATAGTCGTGGGGGTCTCTTACTTTATTTTCTTTCCCCATGAACCAACTGGAGAGCCTGCAAGTTTTTTTCTACCTGTGCTGACTATTATTAGTCTTGGGGTTGGGTATGTATCCCATCTAATTTTTGAACGCGTTAATTCGATTAAACAAAATTCTGAGCTATCAGCATTAATAAAATCACAACGCTCTTTTTCATATTATATTTTGTCCTGGGCCCTAGGAGAAAGTATAACTATCTTCGGAATGGTCTACTCAATGTTGGCCATCGGTGAGATGAAAGGAGTGGCCTATGGCTTTTTTCTAGCAGGTATATACCTACACATTCTTCACCGACCAAGAAGTTAACTACTCTCTAGGACAATAGGCTTCCATGGTGTAACAAGAGCGAGAGTAGATAATAGTTGTCCACCAGGTTTCAGTTAGCCTAGCGTTTAAAAGATATGAAGAATTATCGCACATGCGCTTAATCATTCCCTGCATATATCTTTGATTTTCTTTTTGGGCATTTGAACTAAATAAAACTTGCCCCTCACAGTGAGTTCTGGAGACTTTATTCTTTGGCATCATTTTTTTTGCAATAGGAGGTCTTGCCTCTTCAAAAGAAAAATCATTTACATCAATTAAGTGATAGGTTTGATATTTCTTGGTACAGCTAACCAGTACTAAGAGGATGAAAATGATTCTCATTTAATTTTCCTTACGAGTTGATTCGCTAAATAGAACCAACCTAAAATAAAAAGCAATCCTCCTGTGGGAACAATTAGCGCAAAAAACTTCATTGAAGTTAGGGCATAGAGATAGCAGTTAAATGAAAATAAAATAATTCCCCCCACAAAGGAGATCAGTGGAATCGTGATAGGTAATTCCTTTAAATTGAGTTTTAATAACCCTAAAACAATTAATCCAAATGCGTGGTAGTATTGGTAGGTTACACCTGTTTTAAAGGTTTCTAGTAACTGGGGGGTTAGTTTTTCTTTTAACCCATGGGCACCAAAAGCTCCAAAGCATACTGCAAGGCCCAATAAAAAACTTCCTACAACTAATGACTGTCTTGCTTTACTGTCTATCATGGTCTGAGTTCTCCTAATCCTTTTTTGGAAATATGGTAGCGATTAAATGTTCCTAATCCTTTGGCGACTAATTTATCCGTTCCTTTGAGATAAATATTAGCATGAGAGATAATAAGGCTTTTGCCCGAATATTCAACTTTGCCTGCTCCCACCAGCTCATCGCCAACATGAATAGGGCGAAGAAAATTCATTTTAAACTCGACGGTGGAAACCAATTCATCATCAATAACGGCCCTACTCAGGGCCGCAAGACCTAGAGTTGCGTCCATTAGTGCGGAGAGTATTCCCCCATGGCCATTATTTTTAAATGAAGCGTGTTTTTGCAATACCGTCATGGAGTATTCAATATCTCCAGGTGCCTTTATTTCAAAGTTAAGTCCGTTTTCATGGTCAAAGTGATTTTCTTTTCTATATGTGTTGGCAAATTCTTTTAGTTTTTTATCCATAATCAGCTCTTAACCGAGAGGGTTAGTATTTGTGTCACCTTTTTATCATCAATATTACCATCTTCACCTAAGTTGGCGGCAATATGACTTTTGAGTGAACTCACTATATCAGCAATATTTTCAACTTTCACCTGATATTCGCTTAGTTTTGTTGGAACATTAAGGGAATTAAAAAATTCCTCTGTTTTTACAATGGCCTTATCCGCGATATCTTCAACATCTAGCTCTGGATCAATCTCCAATACTCTGATTCCATATTGAACTAATTTTTCTAGCTTATGCTCTTTTTGTACACGCAAAAGTGATGGCAGCACCACGGCAAGAGTTCGAGCATGATCAATACCATATAAGGCGGTTAATTCATGACCAATCATATGAGTGGCCCAATCGTGAATAACACCTACTCCTATAAGGCCGTTAAGGGCCTGAGTGGCGGACCACATTAAATTGGCCCGAGCGTCATAATTATCAGGACTACTCATCACTAATGGAGCTTGCTCACGTAAGGTTTTTAGTATCGCTTCTGCATATCGATCTTGAATCGGTGCATTTATATCTTTAGTTAGGTATTGCTCTAGGACGTGAACATAGGCGTCTACAATCCCGTTAGCGAGCTGTCTATCCGGTAGGGAATAGGTTAGCGTGGGATCAAGAATGGAAAACTTAGGATAGAGTCTTGGATCTCCCCCAAAGCCAAGCTTATCGGCGCCCTTACTGATAACAGAAAAACTATTCATCTCACTACCCGTGGCCGGTAGGGTGAGGACGCAGCCAAAGGGAATAACAGATTCAATTTTTTGTCGTTTACTTAAAATATTCCATGGATCATCACTATGATTAATCGCTGCGGAAATAAATTTAGCACCATCAATCACACTTCCCCCACCAACGGCGAGAATAAAGTTAATCTGAGCTTGTCTGGCTAACTCTACACCTTTCATTAAGTGATCATACTGAGGGTTAGAACTTACCCCTTCAAACTCAATGACTTGAAAGTTTTTTAAATGACCTGTTACTTCCTCGTAGATGCCATTTTCCTTGATACTGCCACCTCCATAGACCAAAAGAAGCTTTGATTTAGCAGGAATCAGTTTTTTTAATTGGGCCATTTGTCCTTTGCCAAAAACAATGTGGACCGGATTATAGTATTCAAAATTTTTCATGTACGACTCCAAGTGATAAATCGATTTTTCTTAGTTGATTTTAAAGCGCTATTGATAGTGAGGTTTTTTCCTGCAAGTTTTCCCGCGCCAAAGGCCTGAGCATCCCTACCTGATTTCGAGCTACTATAGGAGAGACGACGATAGATATTTTTAAGATTCTGATCAAGTTTTGTTTTTACTAAAACTAGCGCCTTGGTTTCTTCAGCGGAAAAACTTTGTTGTAGTTTTTCCATTTTTTCTTGGTGCCCTTTTGCAAGTCCAAGAAAAAAAGAGTTCTTGGCCCGGGCCCCTTTTAATTGTGGGTTTTTTTTCCATAAATTCTCTAGTTCCCGGTCTAAAAATGTAGAAACATAGACTGCAAGGTCTATATTTTCTTTGGTCCCAGAAACCTCTAACGTAACTTGTCCTTTGCCATAAATAAACACCGGTTTTACCATAAAGTATTGCAAAATATCGTAAATGGCCTGCATCTTGGCATTTCTTCTCTTTGCTGTGAGCGCCGTGCATACATAGAGGGTCTCAAAATCCTTATCAAGCTGTTTTATATTGTGCTTTAGGAGCAATTGGTTGGCTTTAAAGGTGGCAAGCTCTGCTTCGTGTACATTATCACTTTCAGCTAGTTTTAACAGGGCCTTAACTTTATTGATGATTCGCTCACTGTCCAGGTTTCCCTCTGTCATATTGGCCAAGTCGATATTTAAAGATGCTTTAGAGACACTACGGTCCCAGCCATAGTGCTCACATAGGGACTTAAACTCTGATCCGTGAGGGCAGCTTAGATCTGGGTACTGGATATAGGTGAGATAATGGGCGAGTTCATGTCTGAGGACATCTCTTAGCACATTATCTTTCACTGTATACATAAGTTGTGAGTTCACTGCAATTTGGTAGCTATGGGGATCAAAATATCCTAGTTTAAGCTTGGTTTCAATCACCACCACCTGGAGAGGATAGCTATATTTACCCCATTCGAAGCGAGTTCTGCGCAATTTGACTCCTACTTCTTTGACTAGAATTTCTTTGAGCATCTGCTCACATTTAAGAGCAAAACTGATGGTGGTTTCTGAGTAAATTTTCATGCTCTAAAACTAACAAGAAATGAATAAAATGATAATGTAGTTTTTACAATAATATTGTGCGAAGTGCCTAACGGGTGTATAGTCCGCCGCGAATTTAAACTTGAGGCGTAAATGAAAGTAATTATAGGGGTTTTCCTCGTTTTGGGACCCATCCTAGCATCAGCAGTACCTAATAAGATCATCTCGGAAGTCTGTGGCTTTAGTTATGTAGAGGGCGTTAAATTTAAACGTATGAATGGGCGAGTTGCTCGCTTCTGTCATGACAAAAAGAATTTAGCACCAAATTATTTAACTGATATTAACTCCATGTGTACTCTGGGTTATGTAGAGGGAAGAAAGTATTTTGCTATTGATGGCTTTCATTATAAAGAGTGTTTAAGTTTAGATTCTCTAGGAGAAGTTTACGCCATAGATTCAAATTCATTTTGCGCTAATGGATACTCAACAGATGAGGTTATTCTTCGAGGAGATCAAAAATTTAATTTTAAATATTGTGTAAGAAATTTTGATATTTAATAAATGAAAATAAAGTAAAAAAAAGGCCGCGTGATGCGGCCTTTTTTATTTAAGCTTCTCTTGAAAAAATCTTAGATTTAAAAAATGAACGATTCATACGAGCAATATTAGAAAGGTTAATTCCTTTCGGACAACTTGCTTCACACTCAGCATGATTAGTACAAGAACCAAAGCCAGCTTCATCCATGGCCTTCACCATATTAGCTGCACGTTCATGGGCCTCAACTTGTCCTTGAGGTAATAACTCCATTTGCGAAATCTTAGCAGAGGCAAAAAGCATGGCAGAAGCATTAGGACAGCTGGCAACACAAGCACCACAACCGATACAAGCGGCCGCATCCATCGCTAGGTCAGCGTTTTCTTTTCTTACCGGGATATTATTTGCGTCTTGAGCATTTCCCGTATTAACACTGACAAACCCTCCCGCAGAGATAATTTTATCAAATGAGGATCTATCTACCATTAAATCTTTAAGCACTGGAAAAGCACTTGCTCTCCACGGCTCAATGACAATGGTGTCTTGATCATTAAATGATCTCATATGTAGCTGACAAGTTGTGGTTTCTTTTTCAGGTCCGTGGGCCTGTCCATTGATCATTAAAGAACACATCCCACAAATACCTTCACGACAATCGTGGTCAAAGGCAACAGGATCTTTTCCTTCTTTTACTAATTTATTATTTAAGACATCAAGCATTTCTAGAAACGACATATCTTGAGAGATGGCCTTAAGGGTATGATCTTCAAAATGTCCCTTGTCCTTTCTATTCTTTTGTCTCCAAATTTTTAAATTTACTGTTATTTCTTTACTACCACTCATGGTTTTCTCCTTAAACTTATTTATAAGATCTTTGAGTTAGAGGAACGTGTTCAAACGTAAGTTCTTCTTTGTGTCTCATTGGTTCACTATTTTCTCCAGTAAATTCCCAAACAGCAGAGTGAGCATAGTTTTCATCATCTCTTTTTGCCTCGTTTTCTTCTGTTTGCGATTCTTCTCTGAAGTGTCCACCACAAGATTCTGGTCTCATTAGAGCGTCTCTTGCCATGAGCTCACCGAGTTCTAAAAAGTCAGCAACACGTCCTGCCTTTTCAAGCTCTGTATTGACTCCCTCATCAGTTCCCGTCACTTTTAGATCACTCCAAAACTCACTCTTTAATTTTTGAATTTCAGAAATGGCCTGTTTTAAACCAGCTTCATTTCTACTCATACCAACATGATTCCACATGATCTTTCCAAGTTCTTTATGAAAATCATCACAAGTTCTCGTTCCATTGATCTTTAAAAGTTTATTAATTCTATCTTTGGCCTCTTTTTCACA
>JBFKKF010000002.1:0-21615 GCA_041631355.1 Bacteriovoracaceae bacterium
CTTTTAATCCAGGGATCTCTTTCAGAAGTTGAATGAACATATTTCTTCTGGCCATAAAAGTGTCCTTCATCTCCTGCACACAGTCTGGACTTGATAATACAGCTTCTTTCGTTGCCATTTGAGCAATAGTGTTGGCCCCGGAAGTAAATTGGCCCTGTAACTTGGTACAAGCCTTTGCGATTTCAATCGGTGCTCCAATATAACCAATTCTCCAACCGGTCATAGAGAAGCCTTTGGCGACACCATTTACCGTAATAACCCTTTCTTTAATTGAGTCTATGGTACCAATACTGAAATTAGCACCTTCAAAATTTATAAGTTCATATATTTCGTCGGACACAATAAAACAGTTCGGATATTTTTCAAATACCTTTGCTAGCTCTCTTAACTCAGACTCAGTATAAACAGACCCTGAAGGATTACATGGATTACTAAAAATAAATAATTTTGATTTCTCCGTTAAAGCATTATCCAATTGTTCTGGTGTAATTTTAAAATTGTTTTCAATTCCTGTTTCAATAACAACTGGAGTCCCTTCAGCAAACTTTGCCATGGCCATATAACTTACCCAATATGGTGCAGGTAGTACCACCTCATCTCCTGGATTTACTAAGGCTAAACATAGATTCATTAATGAGTGCTTCGCTCCTGTAGAAATCACTATTTGATCGGGTGTAAAGTCTAGATTATTATCTCTTTTAAATTTTTTACAAATGGCTTCCCTAACATCTTTATACCCTGGTACCGGAGGATAGTGGGTATAGTTTTCTTTAATTGCTTTAACTCCAGCTTCTTTTATAAATTCCGGTGTATCAAAGTCAGGCTCACCTAGACTTAAGCTAATCACATCCTTTCCTTCATCTTTTAATTTCCAGGCAAGGTTTACCATTTTTAAAGTTGCGGATTCTTCCATATTTGAAATTCGATTAGAAATTGTTTTCATATTTAGCTCCTATAAAGTAAATCTGTAAATAGTGTAGTTTCTTCATTAAAGTAAGTTTTACTTTCCCAGAACTTGCTAGAGATATTTGTAAATGACTTACTCATAAGCCGACGATAAAAATCTCGACTTCTTCTTATCGCATAGGTATCGTGAAAATCCAATTCTTCCACTTGCCTATCTAGTTCTACATCCGTCGGCACTGTTAGATAAAGGTATTTAACCCTTTTGGCCATAACGGGGATAATGACTTGTAAATCTTGCTCTGTTAAATATTGAAATACTGACGTGCATATTCCTAGGTCAAATCGATTCTTAGAATTATCTGCTCTCTTGCACCAAGTTAAGATGTCTTCATTCAGAAGAGTTAACTTTGTAGACTCCACAGGAGAGAGCTTTCTTCCCCTTGCCTTGTTAAAGGCATACTTAGATGGCTCAAGCCCGCAAGCCTTATAAGGGAGAAAAGTTTTGAGCATCTGTTGAAATAAATAACCATAGCCAAAACCAAAATCGATTATGCTACTTATATCCACAAGCTCTAATGAGAGAAATGACTTTAGATACTTACAGTGCTCTTTTGCATTTCCAATACAATCCATTGATTTAGGCTCTGAATAGTTTTTATCCCAGTATTCTTTCTCAAATGTGTTCATTACTTAAAGGTAGTTGTTATCGGGCAATGATCGCTTACGCTTTTATAGCTAGTTCCCAACTCTGATGCTGAAACGTTATTACACATCACTTTTTTACAATGAGTGTGAACTTCAGAATGTGCTCTTTTTTGACCTAAAAATGCAATTGGATGCACAATATGATCCAATATTGAGCTTTCTTCAATATTATCTTGTGAATTTTCTCCCGACCAATATGACGTACAATTTAACCTCTCAGAGATCGTGTGCATATAGGCATCACTTAACATATGATCGAAATTTCTGTAATCCATGTCTCTGTCAATAAAACCTGTAGTATTAAAGTCTCCCATCAAAATAATATTCTTAGAAACTTTTGCCTTTAGCTCATTGATAATAGTATTGATCTCTCTATATTGCTTTGCTCTTTTCCTATAGTTCTTAAGGCCGCCTCCCGCTTTGAGGTGCAAACCTAGAGCAACAAATTTTTCCCCTGTTAATCTTAATTGGAACACTCCAACCAAAGCAGGTCTTAATCTTCCACATCTGTCCGATGTGTTTCGATCAAAGTCACTTATACGCTTGTCTTCATAGACTCTGATCAATTTAAATTTACTCTTATTATAAACAAAGCCAATTTTTTGCCTTCCCATACCACCACAAGTCGATAGTGATACTTTATACTCCTTGAAATTTTTTAAGATAAAGTTTTGAAAACCTCTGGTGTCTACAATTTCTTGAACGGTCAGAAAGTCTGTATCTAGGTTATGAATAATTTTTTTAAGTTCCACTAAGTTTGTTTGCAGTTTTTTTGAATCAAACATTCTAATATTATAAGTTGAAAACCTTAGAGACGCTTCTACATTAAAGGCCACAAACAGGAGCATAAAACTCAGGTACTTCATTTTCTATCCTTGAAAAATCCTTATTATATGAAATACCTAAATAGATAGATTTGCAATGATAATATAAGTTTAAGTTAAAACTTTATTAAGAATTATTGAAGTAGATGTTCTCGTCCCAGAGTAGCAAACTCCTTACCTGTTTTTGGGTGAACTAAGATATCTCGGTTTTTATAGATCCTAGGAGTGCCGTACAACAGCTTTAATGCTTTAGATTTTGGCATTATCTTATAACGCTCAGGATACTTTTCCTTAAGCTTGTTAGAAACTATTTTGGCCCTGGAACCAGGCATATTAGGAAATAAGTGGTGCTCGGTATGATATCCAAAGTTTAGGTTTAAAAACTCTAACACAGGATGATTTGTCACGGTTAACGAGTTAACCAGTGGATCATTGATTTTTGTATAAGGAGAAACATTATGATTAGTAGAGATATAGCTCATCACGGTATAATTCATAACCATGAAAGGAACTAAAATTAGCCAGATAAAATTTTCTGTCCCCGCAAGATAAACACATGTCCCCATTGTCACCAATATCAATCCAAACTCTGCACTAACTCTAGCATGGTTCATATTTGCCCACATTTTATTTCCAAACCTCATATAAATTTGATTTAAAAAAGCTTGAAAAGAAAACCAATAAAAGAAATAAAAATAGCTTCTTAAAGTTTTCGACCCTGGGCTTAAAGGAAATACAAATTGCATAAATTTGCTTTTCTTCCAAACCATTCTAGTAGGGAAAGCATCTGGATCTTTATATAGAAGTTGAGTATTTCCGTGATGAAGTTTATTATGCCAAAATCTCCAGTAGGTTGGACTTATTAAAAATGGGGCAAAGGCAAAAAAACCAATAACGTCTTGTAGTTTTTTATTCTTCACAATTGATCCGTGCAATACTTCATGGCCAAGAAAAGTAATACCGGCTACCAAGACTCCCATTAAAATGGATAAAGGTAGTTTCAAAAACCACCCAAGCTCTAAGCTATTAACCGCATAAATTATTGCACCTATGGTTGCATAGAAAAGGACTGCATATTTTAAGCGCCAAGGATCACGTTTAAAGACCTCTTTTGGTAATTCCTTTGAAAGAGCTGAAACATACTCTCCTAGACTCTTTAACTCAGTATTTGTATTACTATTAGCTTCAGTCAATGGCTTTTTGACATCAGTATTATTCTCAGTTCCAACCGAAATCGTTTCCAAAAGTATCTCCTTAATAATTCTTAATTAAAGAGCATAGCAGCACAAGCAATATAAGTCACTAAACTAAATAAACTTTGCATGAAACCTATAACTTATTGATTACAAAGATCGATTTGTTTGTATAAATACAGATTATTAGTCTTTAAATAACTTTTAACCTGCTGATACAACTCTTTGTCTGCATATAGACTTCCCAACATGGAGCAAAATAATGTCTTGGACAAAATTCTGACAATGGGCTTAACCCCGCTTTCAACGGCATTTGAACTTAAATCGTTATCTTTTGGCTTCCAAGAAACAACATCGTAATTAGTATCACGAGGCCATCCTACTAGGTATTGATTATAATAGATGACCACTTGTTTACCTTCGTAATTATATAATTCCTGGGCCAATTCTTCATTACTCACACTAAAATAAGAAGTTAGCTTGTCACCACTTCCCTCATCAATAGTTCCTTCCCAAGTTGGTAGCACTTTTCCCTTTTTAGAGAACTTCGTAAGGTTTCCTACTCTTTTTCCATTTGAAATGGGATAGTCCCAAAGAACGTACTTGGTAGCGACAAGTATAGATATTAAGATAATCGGAAAAAAAATTTTAAACTTCCAAGACTTCATAAAACTCAAACTCCTCCAATACTCATTTTTTCAAATCTAAGTAATGGTGCAAAAAACATTTTATCAGTGGTTGCCTGTATAGTATCACCTATCATTTTTAGATCTAAAAGCATTTTATGGAAATTTCCAGAAACAGTAACGCCTTTTATGGGAGTAACTCTCTTACCATCCCGACATAAATAACCAGAGGCAGCAAATGAAAACTCTCCTGAAATACTATTGGCCCCGGAATGAAGTCCTTGAAGAGAGTGTACTTCGAAGTACTCACCAGCTAATAAATCTGAACTTTTAACCGTTCCTTCAGAGATCACTTTAGTAGTCCCCCTTACCCCAAGTGCCGTTCTTGCTCCTCGGGCAGCATGGCCGGTTGAATTGGTTTTAAAATAGTTGGCGGTAGCAGAGTTATGATAAAAGCTTTTCAACTCTCCATTCTCAATTAAGGTTAAATCTTTATGAACAACACCTTCAGAATCAATATTTGATGTGAAAAATGCATCTTTATAGTGAGGAATATCTTTAATCGTCAGTAATGAACTGACTACTTGTTGATTTAGTCTATCGGCAAAAGGATTCGTTTTTTCCATGGCAGCTTTTCCGGAGAAAATATTGGAAAAACATCCAAATATTTCTTCAAAGGCGTCTGTCGTAAACACCACATCATACTCTCCTGTTTTTAGTGGTTCAGCATCTAACCATTTACTGGCATGAAGTAAACTTTCCTCAATACACTCCCTAGCATTTAGATCTGCGAGTTTTCTCCCCATTACCCCGTGATAATGCATACTATTCTTAGTACCTTCATGAATTAAGGCCGAGGTATAACATGAGTAATAATATTCACTCTCAAAGGAAAATAAACCACTGCTGTTAAAATAGTATGAATTTGAATTTGACTCACTAAGCCCGTTATAAGGAACTGCACTCACTCTTGAATCTCTTTTTTTAACTTCGCTCTCAAGTTCTAAACAAAATTTTATCTTATCTTCCGTGCTAGCGTTGTCCTTTTCATATTGGCTTGGATAAATGAAATCTCCACTTCCCTCCTGAAGGGTTTCGTAAGGATTTTCTTCAGAATTTTTTGCGTTTTCTACAGCTGCCTTAGCCGCAAATTCAAGAGCTTCTGGGTCAAGACTTTCAGAGTAAGCAAGTCCCACTTTGGAGTCAAAGAGGGCCCTAACTCCAATAACCTGAGCACCTGATACTTTATATTTATCAATATCATTATTTTGAGCACTGATACTAAAACTCTCACCTTTAGAAAGAATAACATCACAAGAGCTTGCTCCGGCTTTCAAAGTTTTATTAACTAGCTCTTCCATCGTATTTTTTAATTGAGTATCCATTAAGCATGACCTCCTACTAAAATTTGATCAACCTTAACTGGGGGTTGTCCTACCGTCACTGGAACTCCTCCACTGACTGAGCCACAAATACCTGCGGCAAAATCTAAGTCACTTCCCACCATACTGATATGTCTCATGATATCTTCCCCTTTACCAATGAGAGTTGCACCCTTGACCGTTTCTGTAATTTTCCCACTTTTAACCAGGTATCCTTCCTGCACATTAAAATTGAACTCTCCTGTGCCTGGGTTCACGGAACCACCTCCCATCGACTTAGCGTAAAGGCCATCCCCCATAGATTGCAATAACTCTTCTAATGAATATTTTCCTGGCTCGATAAAAGTATTTCTCATTCTTGAAGCTGGTGCATACTTATAAGACTCTCGTCTGGCAGAGCCTGTTCTAGGGTGTCCAGTTTTAATTTCCCCCATACGATCACAAAGAAAATTTTCTAGTTTTCCGTTTTTTATCAACTGGGTTTTTTGAGTAGGCATTCCCTCATCATCCACACTAATACTTCCCCATAAATTATCTATGGTTCCGTCGTCTACTGCACTGAGAGCTTCATGGGCTATCATTTCACCTTTTTTATCCCAAAAGACACTGGCTTTCTTCTCCACCGAGGTAGTCTCTAGTGAGTGTCCACAAGCTTCGTGAAAGATGACTCCCCCAAAACCATTATCAATGACCACTGGCATAGTTCCTGCGGGACAAGGTTTTGCCCTTAAAACATTAATAGCTTGTCTAGCTGTGTAGTCTGAAATCCAGTCTGTGTCTAAGTCTTGGAAAAAGCCATAACCACCTCTAACTCCAGGACTCCAAGATCCAGTGGCCTGTTCATTTCCATCTTTAGCAATAGCGGTTAGAGACGCTCGACAATATGGCCTGGAGTCATGAATATAGAGCCCTTCACTGTCAAAAATCTCAACCTGCTGTTCCTTATACATTAACCCAATATTAACTTGGGAGATAAGCTCTGAGTGAGAGCGGGTTTTCTTATCAATTTCATGAAATTTTGCGATTCTCTCACTAAGTGGCAACGAAATATTTTTAATTTCAGCAATTTTCTTAAATGCACCGGTTTTAAACTCAATAGTTTTAGCATCGGCTGCTTTTTTGTACTTCTCTGCTAGCACTCTCGTAAGTGAAATAAGATCTTCTCTTTTAGCAGAGTTTGTATAGCCATATAGGGCCTTATTTCCGTAAATAAGTCTAACCCCAATTCCAAAATCAATTCCAGACTTAACATCCTTCACTCTGGAAGAATTCATTGAAACATTTTCAACTTGGCTCCTTTCTACAAAAATATCACAAAAGCTAGCCCCTAGGCTTAAGGCTTCAAAAATTACATCATTGGCCACATTTTTATCGAGCACAAACCCTCCCTATGCTGATTTTAGTTGAATAAGTATTATAACTTATATAGTAAGTAACTCACGACTTAGTGCTACATAAGGACGAAAATTATGAAATATAAAAGAATTGGCGTCATGTGCGGTTCCAGTGATGCGTGTAACCCAAAATATTTAGAATTAGCAAACCAAGTTGGTCAAAAACTTGGAAGAAATGGCCATCATATCGTCTACGGTGGCGGGGCCAAAGGTTTAATGCGAGAAGTTGCAGATGGTGCACTTTCGGTGGGAACAGAAGTTCACGGTTATATGCCCAAATTCATGATTGCAGTTGAGTGGCAACATACCCAACTAACGACCCTGCACATTACAGAAGACATGCGCGAGCGAAAGTACCGAATGATGACAGAATCGGATGCCACAATATTTTTACCAGGTGGTTCAGGGACCATGGAAGAGTTTTTTGAGTGGTTATGTAGTAAAAGATTAGGTAGCTACTTAGGACCATTAATCATATTTAACTATGAAGGCTATTACGATCCACTCATTCAACTTTTAGATCGGATGGAAGAAGAAAAGTTTCATAACCCAATCCATCGTCAAATGTTTTCCATATGTCGAACCGTCGACGAACTCCCTCTTGTCTTAGAAGATGCTCCTAGCTGGAGTGAAAATGCCATAGAACATGCAGCAGTTAAAAAAGGATAATTATATAACCCCTACTGGTTACCAAAAGCTAGTGGATGAACTAAATCAGCTAGTGCTCAAGGAGCGGCCAGAAATTACCAAGGTCATCCAGTGGGCAGCCGGAAATGGTGATCGCTCCGAAAATGCAGATTATATCTATGGTAAAAAACGCCTGAGAGAAATTGATAAAAGGGCCAATTTTTTAAGAAAGAGAATCGACAAAGCGGTGGTAGTTGATCCAGGCTCAATAGAATCTGAACAAGTTAAATTCGGAGCCACAGTGCGCGTGCTTCACCATGAGGAAGATAGAGAAATTAGCTATTTCATCGTCGGCACTGACGAAATTGATCTTGCCCAAAATCATATCAGCTGGCTAAGTCCTATTGGTCACGGCCTGTTAGGTAAAGAAGTTGGCGATGAAGTTGAAATAAAAACTCCTAAAGGCCTGATAACACTAGAAATACTCCGCATTGAATATTTTTCAATATAAAGGAAAAAACACCACAGCGCGTCACCCTTATGATACTAAGGCTGTATTTAAAAACTAAAGATAATTTATAAAAGGAAAGTACAGTGTTAAAGCCTAAGTTTTTCATCAACCTCGCTCTATTAACAAGTATTTTTACTGTTTACCAGGCCCAGGCCATTGAGTATTACAATCTTAATAGCTTTGTGAAGTCTAATAGCAAAGACATACCTATAATTGGTTATAATGAACAAGTCTTCCAAAATATCTTAAAACGCAATAAAAAACATCCGTGGCCTGACCATTTTAAAGATCCCCATTGCCAACTCACAGGTGAGTACAGAAAGTATTGCAGTAACGAACTGATGACATTGGGTCCCCAGATTATCCCGGGCTGTTTAAAAAATGCTCCGAGGGACTACTCTGGACACTTAAGCTATCTTTGTTTTAATGCCATCTTAAAGCTGTATGCTAAACTTGAGAATCAAAACAATGAAATACTAGCTAAGCACCGAAATCAACTCATTAACTACACTCGGGATATTTTTGAAAATTTCCCTGAATATATAAACTCTAGAAAAAAACGCCCAATATGGACCTATTTAAAAAGAGAGGCAATACAACTTTATGCCTACCTGGCCCAAAATACTTCAGATGCATCAATTATTTATGAATGCATAAATAAAAATTACGAAAAATATCATCAAAGTATTAATGCATTTTATAGTTCAGTAAATTTAGAAGCTCTATCTATGTATCGAAATTGTACTTTTGCTCTTACGGCTTACCCAGGTCAAACAGATTTCTTTATTTCACTATATGAAAAGATAACCAATGAAAACAGAATTAGTTATTTGGGCTCTGACTCCATAATGAACTATCTTTTAAACTATATAGCTCAGGATTATAAAAACCCTAAGGCCAAAAACTTTTTGCTCCAAAACTTTGATTTTCTTTTTAAGGATATAAATGTAAGTATTCCTGATCATTTGAAACGAAGTAGCCCCGAAATATTATTTTTTATTCAAGAAACAATACTTCCTACTTTTGTAAAATTAGAAGTTCCTGGTATTTTTCATTGGGCGGCCATGAATGTATCAAGATACCCTAATGTAACAGATAATGATTGCGCTGAATTATCTTTTGACTCCATGGCATGTATCATTGATAGTGACTGGTCACCAGCTACCCGAGCAGCTCTTCAAGAGGGAGCAATAAATATATTAAAAGAGTTTGGAACCAAGGAAGCAAAGGATGTTCTGGAACAAGTCGTACGAGAGCGAGTACCAGGAATCTCCTACAAATATGTATACAGTTTAAAAAGAAAAGTAGAAAAAATATTAAATGAAGATTTTTAAATAAATATGGACTACAAAATGAAAAAAACAAAACACTACACTCAAAAAATGCACTTCATGGCAATTGCACTTTTATCAAGTATGCTCATGTCTAATACGTATGCCATCTCAGACAATCTGCTGGTAAAGACCTGTGCTGTGAAGGCTTATCAGAAACTACAAAAACAAGCTGAAAATCTTCAATGTGCAGTGAATGAAGAGTCAATTACTGCCACTGATATCGATAATCGCTTCTACAACCCATCTGCCTATATTTGGTACACGGCCTCTGTCTGTGGTGATGATCACGAACTCACAACCCTTGTACAGTATTTTAATGGCGAGTGCTATTAAACTGTATAAAGTTTGATCACTGTATAAAAACTACCATTTTTCCCTTTATAACTACCTAATATTAGGTCCTCTAAGTTGGCACTCAACTTGTATATATATACGTGAGAGAAATTATTGAGGGAGATTATTTATGAGAAACTTAAAATTATTAACTACACTTTTGGCGTTAGTTAGCACCACTGCTTTTGCAAGTGTAAAACCTATCACTTGTGAGACAAATTTCGGAACCAGATCGTTTACAGTCCAGGATAATTCCGTAGCTTTTCACAACGTTGATGAAGGAAGAAGCATTTCTTCTATTGAAGAGAGCAGAACCTTAACTACCCACAAAGGCTTTAGAAAGATTATCTATAAGGATGGAAATAAGCATCTGATTAGCATCAAAGATCTAAACAACCTAAATAGCAATGATGACTTTTTGGCCATCAGTAACTCTAAGGGACATAAGGTTACTTTTCCAATACAGTGTAGTCTCATCTAATTGGGACTACCGCTCTTAAGCTTAGGCACTAGCTGGGGCTTTCTTTACTGAAGCAGGGGCGAATGATATTATAATATCTCCATCACTAGGGACATATTCACCAAAGTCATTTCCCCAAAGAATTTCCTGGTTTTTCTTCTTAATCAACAAGCATATGATCGCTTTTTCGTTATCCAATAGAAAGTCCTGAAAATTATATTCTGCTGTAAGCAGGGTATCTTTAAACTTCCAACCATATTGATAATACTTCATTAAATTCTCGTAACGAAGATCCAAGTCCTGAGATGCTCCAGAGTAGTCCTTTCCATCTACTCGATACTTATCTTCAGGCAAATTTCTGGCCCGCTTAAGATGATAGACATTTTCTTTCCCAAAGTATTTCCCAAACCTATCACAGGCGAGTAGATTAAAAGAGTCATTCTCACTCATACCTATAAAAAATGAATAGTCGGTTAGGTCTACCCCATCAAAAGGAAGCTCATCAAGGATCTGTCCATAAAAAGTTCTTATTCCCCGATCTCTTGCAGGAGCCAATTTATACCATGATGCTGATGTTACAAGTACTGGGATTTTTAAATGATGAAGCTTCTCTGCAAAATCAATTACCCAAGGCATCGTTCCAATAAAAACAACACCATTTCTATCATTTGCATTTAGCTTTAGTTTCTTTGCAATAGAATTTAAGCTAAACCCATGAATAATGACTGTAGTTAAAATAATTAAAAAAACTAAAGGCACAATGATTTCTGCATCTTTTATATTTTGTTGTTGCATTTCCACCGTTAGTGCTGAAGCTACTGAAGCCGCAACGATTCCCCTAGGACCATAATAACCAATGAGAAATTTTTCTCTCCAGTGCATATGACTGTTCACTGTGGCCAAGAAAATTGCAGAAGTTCTTAACACAAAAGCGACTAATAAAATGAAACCTATATGTTTAAATTCTATATGGTAGAAAACATCCAAAGAGATACTAGACGCTATAAGAATAAAGACAAAGCTAATACACATCGTGGTGATATTTTCCTTAAATGATCTTAAATTAAACAAAACATCCATTTTGGAATTTCCTACTAAAAAGCCTAACAGTGTAACTGTTAAAAGCCCTGATCCATGTTGAAGGGAGTGACTGAAAATAAAAGAGCATAAAACCAATGAAGTAATAAAAGGTATTTGTAGGTACTCAGGGAGGAGATTCGAATCAAGGGTGAAATCCAGTATTTTTTTCACCACAAAACTAAAAATTATTGAGACTAGTATAATAGAGATTATAGCTGAAAAAATATGACCGTTATCAGTGGTTTGACTGAGAATGATACCATCAACTACCACAACTGCAACTATCGCCCCTAAGGGGTCAGTAAGTATCCCTTCCCATTTTAAAAAGTTTGCGACCCTTTTATTAACCTTCGTCTCTCTCAGCGCCGGAAGTATAACTGTAGGCCCGGTTACAATCAGTATTCCCCCTAATAAGGCCGCTAAGCCAGGAGAGATACCCATTATGAAATATGCTGAAGAGGATATCAAAATAAAGTGAAAAATCACCCCAAGGGTGAGAAGCCGTCTCAAACCATGAGAGACCAACTTAAACTCTCGCATTCTTAATTGCATGGCCCCATCAAATAAAACCAACGCAACACAGAGCTCAATTACCGTAAACATGAGTTCGTTACTCATTACCGTTGTAGGATTTAAAAGTCCAAACACTGGCCCTGATAAAAAACCTAAAATAATGAGGGAGACGACTGCTGGAATTTTAAACTTCCAAGACAACCATTGGGCCAACATCCCTATCGCAATGATTACTCCAAGCGTTAAAAGCATAGAACCTACCTAAATTTGTTTATGCAATAATAACATCAAAAAACTGGTAAAAAGTTAAAATTAGGCCTTGTTTAGGATACTTTAATAAAAAATCGATTATAAGAGACTGTATATAGGTCGAGTCCTCTATTTTTGATTCAAATTCAGGTACTTATTTGTTATGTTCTCATTGAAAAATCAGTACATTATAAAGGAATTGTTAAAGGAATTATAAGGATGAACTACAACTTCTCTGAAATCGAACCTAAATGGCAAAAACACTGGGATGACCTAAAAGTTTTCCAAACTAAAGAAGATAAAAATCTACCTAAGTATTATGTCCTAGATATGTTTCCGTACCCATCTGGAGCGGGCTTACATGTTGGCCATCCGGAAGGCTATACCGCTACTGATATCATGGCCCGGTATAAAAGAATGAAAGGGTTTAATGTTCTCCACCCAATGGGATGGGATAGCTTTGGTTTACCTGCTGAAAACTATGCTATTAAAACTGGGACTCACCCTGATGAAACTACTCAAAAAAATATTAAAACTTTTAAACGCCAATTAAAGATGCTTGGCTTTTCCTATGATTGGGACCGAGAGGTAGCAACCTCTAACGTTGACTTTTATAAGTGGACCCAATGGATTTTTGTTCAGTTGTATAATAAAGGTCTTGCTTACGAAGACGAGATGAATGTTAACTGGTGTCCAGAGCTAAAAACAGTACTTGCAAATGAAGAAGTTGTGGACGGAAAGTCTGAAGTTGGTAGTCATCCAGTTGTTAGAAAGCCTATGAAACAATGGATGCTCAAGATCACGGAATATGCAGACCGTTTGTTAGAAGATTTGGAAGAGCTAGAATGGCCAGAATCAGTAAAAGAAATGCAAAGAAACTGGATTGGTAAATCAGAGGGAGCAGAAGTCGATTTTAAAACCGAAAGTGGCAAAACTGTGACAGTGTTTACAACTCGTCCTGACACATTATTTGGTGCAACCTATATGGTACTAGCTCCGGAACACAAACTAGTTCAATCCCTTACTAGCTCCGATAAAAAACAAGAAGTCGAAGCTTATATTGAAACTGCTGCCAGAAAATCAGATCTAGAAAGAACGGAACTAAATAAAGATAAAACAGGAGTTTTTATTGGGGCTTATGCCATTAATCCGGTCAATAACAAAAAAATTCCTATCTGGATATCAGACTACGTACTAGCAACTTACGGAACAGGGGCCATCATGGCGGTTCCGGCTCACGATCAAAGAGATTGGGAGTTTGCTAATGAATTTGGTCTGGATATAGTACCAGTTAGAGAAGGCGGAGATATTGAAAAGGAAGCCCACACAGGAGAGGGTGCACAAATCAATTCCGATTTTTTAAATGGTATGAATAAAACTGATGCCATCTCTAAGATGATTTCTTATTTAGAAGAGAATAAATTAGGTATTAAAAAGGTTAACTACAAGCTACGAGACTGGTTATTTTCCCGTCAGAGATACTGGGGAGAGCCATTCCCACTTCTAAAAGATGCCGAGACAGGAAAGGTACTACGTTGTTTAGAACCAGATGAGCTTCCAGTCACTCTTCCTGAAGTCGAAAAATACGAACCAAGTGGTACTGGTGAATCGCCACTAGCGACCATTGATGAATGGTTATATTTCACTGATGAGAAGACGGGAAAAAAAGTAAGAAGAGAAACCAATACAATGCCTCAATGGGCCGGTTCATGCTGGTATTATTTAAGATTTATTGACCCGAAAAACAAAGATAAACCTTGGGATGAAGATTTAGAAAAACATTGGATGCCTGTTGACCTCTACGTTGGAGGTATGGAGCACGCGGTAATGCACCTTCTCTATGCACGTTTTTGGCATAAAGTGCTATTTGACCTAGGGCTAGTTTCAACGAAAGAACCATTTAAAAAACTAGTTAATCAGGGAATGATTCTTGGAACTGACGGGGAAAAAATGAGTAAGTCTCGTGGAAATGTAATCAACCCCGATTCTATTGTGACTGACTATGGAGCTGATACCTTAAGAGTCTATGAAATGTTTATGGGTCCTCTGGAAAAAATGAAGCCTTGGTCAATGAATGGAGTTAAAGGAGTATTTGGTTTCTTAAGTAAAGCTTATAAGACATTTACTAACACTGAGCTATACACCGAAGACTCGGAAGAAACCCTTAAGCTTCTACACAAGACAATCAAGAAAGTGACTCATGATATTGAGGAGATGAAATTTAACACTGCTGTCTCTCAACTAATGATTTTTACCAATCATTGCGCTAAGGAGAAAAAATTCTCCAAAAAAACCGCCGAAACATTTGCACTTCTTCTCTCACCTTTGGCACCTCACGCTGGAGAAGAACTTTGGGAAGTAACAGGACACTCAGCTTCTCTTGCCTATGAAACATGGCCAACCTACAGTGAAGAGCTGGCCAAAGATGACCTTATCACTATGGCAGTGCAGATCATGGGAAAAACCAGAGCAACGATTGATGTTCCAGCAGATATCTCTAAAGAAGAATTTTTCAAGATTGCAAAAGCGGATGAAAAAATCGCGAAATACCTCGAAGGAAAGACCATCGTTAAAGAGATTTTTGTACCAGGAAAAATTTGTAATTTTGTGGCCAAGTAGAAGTAATAACTCGGGGGGTTATGCCCCCTCTATTGCACTAAAATTCCCTAAATTTTCAATTCTTTTCAGATATCTCCTTACACATAAGTTTCTTTTATTCTACAATATGGACCTACATTGGAGGTTTATATGAACTTAAGAATTGAGTCACTTGATCAATATACGGAATTTCATAAAGAAAGTTTAGATCAAACAGAGGGTTACTGGGCAAAAAGAGCAGAAACTTTTGAATGGTTTAAAACTTGGGATAAAGTTCAATCAGGAAATTTTAACGATTTAAATGTGAAATGGTTTGAGGGTGGCAAAACTAATATTACAGTAAATGCCCTTGATCGCCATGCAAAGAATACCCCTAATAAAACGGCCATTATATGGGAGCCTAATGATCCTAAAGAAGGACATTTAGAAATTACTTATAAAGAACTCCTCGAGCGAGTTAATCAATTTGCCAATGTTTTAAAAGACAATCAGGTTAAAAAGGGTGATCGAGTTTGCTTTTATATGTCCATGGTGCCTGAACTTTTAGTTGGAGTCTTGGCCACTGCAAGAATTGGTGCTGTCCACTCTGTTGTTTTTGGGGGCTTTTCTGCGAAGGCCCTAGCTGGAAGAATTAATGACTGCGATGCCAAAATTGTCATCACTAATGATGAGGCTTATCGAGGTGATAAAACTATACCTCTTAAAAATATTACAGATGAAGCACTAGAAGAGTGTCCAGGTGTTAAAACTGTTCTTTGTCTAAACAGAACTGATGGTGATGTTCAAATGCGATCAGGAAGAGATAAATGGCTTAATGAACTACTTGATGAGGCCAGTAGCGATTGTGCTCCAGAGGAAATGGACTCAGAAGACCCGCTGTTTATCCTCTACACTTCTGGTTCAACTGGAAAACCAAAAGGACTGCAACACACAACTGCAGGGTATATGTTATGGGCATCTGAGACTTATAAAAATGTTTTCCAGGCCAACGAAGATGACATCTTTTGGTGTTCCGCCGATATTGGATGGATTACTGGACATAGCTATATTGCTTATGGACCACTATTAAATGGCTCAACTCAAGTCATGTTTGAAGGCGTTCCAACATGGCCAGATGCTGGAAGGTTTTGGCAAGTGATTGATAAGTACAAGGTTACCCATTTCTATACCGCTCCTACCGCTATTCGTGCCTTAGAGGCTTGCGATGTAAAATTTGTTGAGGATGCTAACCTTAGTTCGCTAAAAGTTCTTGGGACGGTTGGTGAGCCAATTAATGAAGAAGCTTGGAAATGGTATAACGAAAAAGTAGGAAAAAATAATTGCCCAATCGTTGATACTTGGTGGCAAACAGAAACTGGTGGAATCATGATTTCTACTCTTGCTGGAGTAACACCAGTCATTCCATGTCACGCAACTCTGCCACTTCCAGGAGTTGACTTAATGTTAGTAGATAACGATGGAAATGAAATCACGGGTAATCCTGCAGAAGGAAACTTATGTATTAAGCGTCCATGGCCAGGAGTTGCAAGAACTATATATGGAGACCACGAAAGATATAAAAGTACATATTTCTCTACCTACCCTGGTAAGTACTTTACTGGTGATGGAGCTAAGAGAGATGAGAATGGTAACTATAGAATTACCGGAAGAGTTGATGATGTAGTAAACGTTTCTGGACACAGAATTGGTACAGCAGAAGTTGAGGATGCAATTAACGAACACGAAGAAATTGTTGAATCAGCAGTAATTGGAGTGCCTCATGATATCAAAGGGGAAACTCTAGTAGCTTTCACAATTCCTTTCAAGCCTGAAGCTAGCTCTCACGATCTATTACCAAAGGTTAATGAAATAATTGTTGATCATATTGGTCCGATTGCTAAGCTCGAAAGGGTTATTGTAGTGCCAGGCCTTCCGAAAACAAGGTCGGGAAAAATTATGCGAAGAGTATTAAGAAAAATATACTCCAATGATTTAGACCACTTAGGTGATACTTCTACACTTTTAAACCCAGAAATTATTGATCATATTATTAAGGCCATGTCCTAATTATTAATCCCAAATCTTGAGAAGCATTTATCTCAGGATTTGGGTTATATTTTCAAGTCTATCCTTTATCTTTACGATAAGTGAGTCATGCGAGAAAGAGATTACCCTCAATTAATTCACTCTGACCGTGTTTTAACAAGGTCACGGAAGTTTACTTATCTTTATAGTTTTTGGGGTATCTGTCTCTGTCTTTCCATAATTGGCTTATTGCTTGAATCCTATCTATTTTTCACCTACCAAAGGTCAAGCTCTATGATAAGTCTACAAATAACATTTATCATCACGGTATTAATTGCGACAATATTCTATCAACTACATTCTAACAACTTTAAGCAGTTAAAATTTCACCACAAATCTTTTACCCTGAAAACGAGAAAGAAAGATATCCATATTGAGTATAATAGAATTAAAAAAGTGAGGCTCGGGAAATTTTATTTTTCAATCATTACTGACAATTATAGAGTGAAGTTAAGTCCTTATAACATGGAGCGCTCAGAATATGTTCTAAGAGAACTTCAAAAAGTTCTACCCAATAAGTTCTGGAAACCAAGTAAGTACAAGCAGTACATGGATCACCTTATACTTCAAGATCACGGTGTTAAATATGGTAATTTTTTAAATTTTGCCTCCGTTATCTCTCACCCCCAATTAAGTTTTTTCACAATTATTTTATTACTTAGCCCGATCATTATTTTTAAATACCAGGAGTTAAAGTACGAACTCATTGGAGTAGATTGGTTGGCAAACTCTCTCATTATGTATCTAGGCTTATTCATTGCCGTAAGCTTTATTATTCCCTGGGTACTACTATTTATCTATAAAATGCTACAAACTGATGAGAAAGGAAAACTTAACAGTATCTTTGACTTTACGACTGCTAAAAAACTTGCCTATGTCCGTTTCACTTTGGATATTCTGATTATTATAACGTTTCTTGTGAGTACATTTCACCATGACAATAATTTGATTACCACTGAAGAAATTGAATACAAAATAGCCAGCCTTGAAAAAAAAACCAAAGCGGTAATTGATTACCGCTATAATTGTTTCAAGTGTCGCTACCCACTTAAATTAAATGATATGGTTTATATCCAGGCCATCAACTCAACGTATATCGGAATTGTTAAGTCGACAAAACCTGAGAACAATTCCTTTCAAATCTATTCACTTCAAGATTTACAAGAAACCAGTATCAACACTGATAAAGTCATAGGTAGAATTACGATCCTCGACCCAAGAAAGCGAGAACAATTATTTCAATTTTTGCCTAAGTAATCTATCTTCTAAATTGTCGTTTTGGTTTTTGACCGTAACTAGGTTTAATTTTAATCGAACTCTTCTCTTCTAGCTTTTTTTGTTCATCACGCTTAACTTTAGCTTCTTTTTGTAGTCTTAAAGTTTCGTAATATTCTTCTTTTCTATAACGAGCAAACTCACCAGAGTCTGCAAGCTTAGCTTCTTTTTGAATTTTATTAGCTTTTTTAACATCTATCGTTCGTTTAGGTGAAATATACTCGCAGTCCTCATTTCTTTTAGTGCCATCCTTATTTAGTCCCATAGACTTCAATAAATCCATTTTAGTAATATATTCCCACTCACCAACTTTAACTTCATCGATTGATAAGCTACCAATGGCCACTCTTCTCAATTTATCTATAGTGACTCCACAGGCTTCACAAATTCTTCTAATTTCTCTATTTTTTCCCTCTGCAAGTCTGAACTCTAACCATGTTTTATTCGGTAGTTGTTCAATCACCCTTACACCCTTAGGCTTTAAGAACTCTCCTTTATCTTGAACACCTGCTCGTAATCTTTTTAATAGAACATCATTTACTTTACCAAAGACTTTGACTTCATAGGTCTTAACCAGCCCAAAGCTTGGATGGATGATTTTATTGGCAAGATCCCCATCATTAGTTAAAAGAAGTAATCCCTCGGAAAGATAATCAAGTCTTCCTACCGGATAGACCCTTGTTTTAATCGGCACTAAGTCCATAACCGTTCTTCTTCCTTCTGGATCAAAAACCGTAGTCACATAACTTCTTGGTTTGTTCATAACTAAGTAGATATGATCTACTGTTAGCACATCTATGACTTCACCGTTAACTGCAACAATATCTTCTTGAGGATCAACCTTAGTCCCCATCTCCTTTACTTTAATACCGTTTACTTTCACTAGACCTTGAGCAATTAACTCCTCGGCCTTTCTTCTCGAGGTAACTCCGCAGTCAGCAATGTATTTCTGCAAGCGAACTAATTTAGTAGATTTCGTATGATTCTTAGACATTTTTGGCTCCTTTCGATCTCACGACCGTATGAATAATAATTTTCTGTGTTTTAACGAATTAAAGAGATTTTGTCGAGAACTAGCAGAGTAGACTATAAATTCTCCACCCTGCTTCCGTAATATCAGCTGGTTAGTAGTATTCACCATCTATTTCAAGCGCCTCTAGTAAGCTATTTTTAACAGGCTTAATATCATCTGAGATATAAGCCGACTTAAGCTTGTCTCGAACTCTAGTATCAAAATCAATCACTCCAGCACTTTTTGCAATACTTGCAGAGAATAACATCAAGAGATCTTCATGAATTGATATCTTACGAACATTACATTCTTCGGAGGTAGAAATAGATTGATACAGCGAAGCTAATTTATTTTGGTCTTGAAATCCCTTTAATGATCCCCTGGCCAGTCCAAGCAATCCTAGGCCAACTGGAATCAGAGCTGCACCTTTTACTGTTGGAATTAGTATAACCCCACCTGCGGTAGTGGCCGCCCCAATTATCCCTACTCCAACACCATCAAAAAGATTGATATATTGTCCTTTTAAAACATTTTCCTTTGCCTTTATTGCATCATCGGCAGTCATGGTTTGTCCCTCATTAATACTGAGACATGCTTTTTCATCACAAAACTTTAATAGTTTTGAGGAATCAGTATCCTCTACTTTCAAAAAGTATCTGGACTCTTTTTTAGGAATAATTGTATTAACTCCAGAATCATTGACCTCACAAGTATTATTCCCAATTGTTCGGGCAAAACCCGAACTTACAACACTTAAACATATTAACCCTAACAATAACTTCTTCATATTTATCTCCAAGCTCTTTTATTTAAATTAATACGTCCAATTGGAACATTTAGAGTGATAAAAAACCGCAAAGTAGTCAGGATCTACAACTATAACCGGGTCTCCAAAAATGATTGGAGTTTTCTGTACATTTAGATCTCGGTCAATATAGCGACCTCTGTACTCCATTAAAGTCGTGTATTCGATATACTCGTAACCTAGGCTTTTTGCGATCTCACTTAGGGCGATTTTCTGGAGGGGGGCAGGTTCGGAAGGAGCCCGGCCGATGACCGCCTCGAGCCCCGCGCGTCGCACGATCTTCCTGCTCGGCTTTCTCTTCTCGCTCCATCCGGCCCCGGCCGCCAGCGTCGAGCAGCGCCAGGAGGTCGTCGAGCTCGACGAGGAGTGTCTGGTCTCGCCCGTGGGCCTGGTGCGCGCCTGGCGCTTTCGTGCCGGCGACGACCCGGCCTGGGCGGATCCCCGGCTCGACGACTCCTCCTGGGCTCTCGTCGACCCGAGCCTCGCCCAGCTCGATCAGCTTCCCGACGGCTGGCCGGGCATCGGCTGGTTCCGCCGCCGGATCCGCACGACCGCCGGATTCGGCGCAACGCCGCTGGGTCTGTACGTCGGCCAGGCCGGGGCGTCCGAGGTCTACCTGGACGGCCGGCTGGTGGCGAGCTTCGGCACGGTCTCGGCTTCGGCAGCTGAGGAACGCCCGATGATCCCCCGCTACGTCGCCTCCATAACCCTCGAGCCCGAGGTCGAGCATCTCCTGGCCGTGCGCTACTCCAACTCCACCGGCAACGTCCTCGGGCAGAGCTTCCGCGGTTTCCAGCTCACCGTCGGCGAGATCCAGTCGCTCACCGAGCACGGCATCCGCGAGATCCGCTGGGCATCGGTCCTCGAAGGCTTGACCATCGGCATCTTCGGCGCCCTGGGCGTGCTCCACCTCCTGCTCTTCGTCTTCACGCCCCAACAGCGCGACAACGTGCTCTTCGCGCTCTTCGCCGGCCTGCTGGTGGCGTTTCTGGTGATCGACATCAAGGCCAACTCGCTGAGCGAGCTCGCGCGGGTGCTCGTGTACTACAAGATCGTGCTCACCTTGAGCATGGCGGTGGCGTTCTCGGCACTGGTCCTCGCCTTGCGGCTCCTGCGCCGGCCGGCCGGCTGGGTCGTCTACCTGCTCGCCGCGGCGGCGCTGGCGGTGGCGATCTGGGTCTGGATCCAGCCGACCTTCACCTCGCTCCTGCCGGTCGCCATCCTCGCCGGCCTGATCAGCCTCGAGACGCTGCGTCAGGTCATCCTGGCGCTCCTCCGTCGCCAGCCCGAGGCCTGGGTGATCGGGCTCGGCTTCCTGAGCCTGGCGGCGGTCTTCCTGCTCAGCGTCGCGAACCACCTGGACCTGCTGAGCGTTCCGATGCTCGAGACCTTCGTCGGCGGGATGGCGCTTCTGGCCCTGAGCTTCTCGCTCTACCTGACGCGCCGGGTGGCGCGCACCAACCGCGACCTGGAGGCCAAGCTCGCCGAGGTCGAGACCCTGACCGCGAAGACCATCGAGCAGGAGCGCTGGGCGGTGCGCGAGGATGCCGAGCGGCGGGTGCTGGAGGCCGACAACCAGCGCAAGACGGCCGAGCTCGAGGAGGCCCGGCGGCTGCAGCTGGCGCTTCTGCCGCGCCGCATCCCACAGCCCGAGGGCCTCGAGATCGCGGTCCATATGACCACGGCCAACGAGGTCGGTGGCGACTACTACGACTACGCGGCCA
>JBFKKF010000003.1:0-21109 GCA_041631355.1 Bacteriovoracaceae bacterium
ACTCAACTTAGGCACGGCGAAAATGATCTGTACTAAAGAAAGGGGTTTGTATGAGTTTGACATTGGTAGACTTAAAAACTCATGCTTGAATGAATTAAGTCTTGAGGCTCCAATAATAGAAGTGATAAATAAAGTGAACGAAACTACCTATAAAATCAACTTAGAGGATTTAAAGACAATTGAAAGTAGAATAAATGCTGAGATATCAAAAGTAGACTTGGTGGATTCACATAAGAAAACATCAATTAAAAATATAAGTATCAATTGTATGCGCAATAAAGATAGTGAGTTTTACAATCTTCACAAAGTGATTGAAGGCTGCGTAGAAGATGGCGAGATTCAAATTGATGAGGTTTTAAGTTTAGGTAGCGGATATGAAAATCAAATCGCACAGTCAGTAAGGGCTCACATTTTAGATAATAAATTAACATTGCATGCTATTTTGGATTTTCCTTTTGTTCCTAAGTTTAAGTTCAAATTAGAAGCATACTTGGTTCATGATCCCATAAATAAAACTTTAGGTATTGATATTATAAGGTATAAGGCCTTAAAGGTTTTCAAATGGCGTTGGCTTTTACTAAAAATCTTAAATTTCGCCATTGGAAGTAAAGACAATATTGATGTGAATAACACGCAAATAATTTTTAAATTATAGGAGATCAAAATGAAAAAATTAATGGTTGTATTGAGTACAATTCTATCTTTATCAGCGACCGCAGGAACAATTTCTTGTAGTGGGTCTGGTGTTAATCTTAAAATTGACACGAGCCAAAGTAAGCTCACAATTTCAGGAACTTATAATGGAAGTGTGGACAGGCTTACTGATAGTGGTGTCGAATTCTTTGGTCGGGCAAGTAGTGGAAATTTCAGAAGTTTAAGTCTATTTGTTGATGGTCCTGATAGTGAATTAACTATTATTGATTCCAGAGGTAGATCTTCTGGAGTGATGGGTGTTAATTGTAGATAATCCACAAATATAAAATAATATAATAAGTTTAATGGCCGGTTTTTCGCTGGCCATGATTTTTTTATACTGATAAGTACTTGAAAACTATAAAAGAGGGTTCTATTCCCTCCCAAAGTATTGGACATAAACCCATAGGAGTTATCGGATGCAAAATCCTTATGCGTCTTTCTTAGAGAGTCTTGAAAAACCTGCAAGATATATTGGTGGTGAACATTTTATTATTAGAAAAAACTGGGACGACTTGGTTGGTAAAGTTGCCTTATGTTTTCCTGATACTTATGAAATAGGAATGAGTCATTTAGGGTTTAAAATTCTTTATGAAGAGCTAAATAAGAACAAAGATTTATGTGCAGAAAGAGCATTTTGTCCATGGGTGGATATGGAAAAAGAGATGCGCGCTCGGGAACTACCTCTAGTTACCTTAGAAAACTTCAAACCACTTAATGAATTCGATATTGTGGGATTCTCACTTCAGTATGAGATGAGCTATACCAATATTTTAAATATGCTAGATCTTGGTGGAATTACGATTCATCAAAATGAAAGAAAAGAAGAGGAACCATTTGTTATTGCTGGTGGTCCTTGTGCTACTCACCCAGAACCTCTAGCTCCATTCATTGATTTCTTTGTTATTGGTGATGGTGAGAAAATTTTTACTAAGATTGCTAAGTTTATTGGCAAGGCCCGTAAAGAAGGCATGAAAAGGGATCATATTTTATTTGAACTCGCTAAGCAAAAAGGTATATATGTTCCAAGCTTTTACGAGACCGCGGTTTGCGAGGAAACAAAACTAGAATATGTTTCAGCTCCTAAGCCTGAATTTGAAGGAATTATTCCTGAACGAGTTCAGAGATATTTTGTGGATAGTTTAAAAGACTACCCTTTTCCAACCAAATCTCCCATTCCCCATATGACGGCAATTTTTGATCGTTTCTCGGTCGAGCTTAGTCGAGGATGTACTGAAGGGTGTCGTTTCTGCCAAGCAGGGATGATTTATCGTCCGGTGAGAGAGAGAAAGCCTGATGATGTGGTGGAACTAGTGATGGACGGGATCAAAAATGGTGGTTTTAATGAAGCCTCCCTTACTTGTCTTTCAACTGCAGATTACTCAGCTGTTACCCCCTTGGTGGTGGAGTTATTAGACAAATTGGCCAAGGATAAATCAACTCTCGGTATTTCATCACTTCGAGCATATGGGCTTGATGAGCGAGTTTTTGATAAATTAGCAGAGGTTAAAAACTCTTCTCTAACTTTCGCTCCTGAAGCGGGAAGTGAAAGAATGAGAAAGGTTATCAATAAGAATATAAAAGAAGTAGATATGTTAAAAACTGCGGAGGATGTTTTCTCCCGTGGTTGGAAAAAAATGAAGCTCTACTTTATGATTGGCCTTCCGACGGAAGAAGATGAGGATGTTATTGCTATAATGGAAACAGGTCTTAAGTCGAAACAAGTGGCCCAAAGACGTTGTGGTGTAAGAAATCCTGGTATCACGATTTCGGTATCTTCATTTGTTCCTAAGCCTCATACTCCATTTCAGTGGGCCAGCATGATAACTCTTGATGAGATTATTCGTAAGCAAAATATGCTGAAAGATTATGCTGTTAAGTTTGGACTTAATTTTAGAAAACATTGGTCTAAGATTTCACATCTTGAGGGTATAGTCTCCCGGGGAGATAGACGAGTAGGTAAGGCAATTTATTTGGCGTGGGAAAAAGGTTGTCGCTTTGATGGCTGGAATGAAACTTTTGATCATTCTAAATGGCTGGAAGCAGTAGAGGAAGCCGGCATAGAGTCAGAATACTATCTAGGAACGATCCCTATGAATGGAAAGCTTCCTTGGGACCATATTGATGTAGGACTAGAAGATAAATTTTTAACCAGAGAGTGGATAAAAGCCACCAAAAATAGATTATCACCACCATGTGGCAAAGTTGCAGGTATGATAGTTCACCATACCAATCTAACAGCTCTGGAAAAAACTTTTGATATAGATAAGAAAAAACTTGTTTGCTATCACTGTGGTGTGGCCTGTGACCTAAAAGAAATGGTGGACGAGAGAAAAGACTTTTTACAAAGAATGGATGCTGTAGAAGATCTTCCCTATGAGAAACCCACTGAGAGAAAGAAAATTGTAGAGTTGAGAGAAAAACGAGGCCAATTTGTTGGAAGTAAATATCGTATTAAATTTGCAAAGATTGGACCATTGAGTTTTATTTCACATCTAGATCTACAAAAGATTATGATGAGAATCTTTAAAAGAGCCGAAATAGAGGTCCTTTATTCTGAGGGATATAAGCTAAGACCTCTAATGTCTTTTGGGCCAGCTCTAACTTTAGGAGTCAGCTCTCTTTCTGAATATTTTGATGTAAGAGTTCCCGAGGCGTGGACAGACTTAGACTCAATTTTAGAATTACTCCAAGAACATAGTGAAAAAGGAATTCTATTTCATTCAATTAAAGAAATCGGAAGTAGGGATAAGTCTATTCAGGAACAAGTAGATGAGTTCACCTATTTTGTGCCATTGAAAAATTCAGACCTAACAGATGAGGATATCGAGTTTAAACTTTCACAGACGAATCAAATTATAGTAGAGAGTTTTTCTAAAAAAGATAAGAAGTATAAGAAAAAAGATATTTATCCTAAAATTAAAGAAACAAGGATTGGTAAACTTGATCTTAATGAGTCATTATTAAACACGATCAATGAGGTCTCACCCTGCCTTGGAAAAGGAATATTTGTCAAAACAGTAGTTGAGCATGGAACTTCGGTAAGGCCTATGGACTTAACAGGCGGCCTTGCAAGTATTGGAATTTTAGTTGAGAGACCAATTCGACTTGAAAGTAGGATGAAGTAACCAAGAGAGATTTTTTCCCGTGCAACACCTCAATATATTATATGAACTATAATATGCTTGGGGGATTTCGTGAATAAAAACTATCTTGTACTTTTACTTGTCATTGCTACTTATGCCTACGCCTTACCGCCAGGTAAGGGGAGCCCATCAAAAAGATTTAGAAAAGCAAGTGATGAGTACAATCGCGGTAAGTATAAATCAGAACAAGACTTTTTAGAGAAAAACGGATCATTAGTTGGAGATATTAGTACCTCTTACAAAATAGGTGACATGATTGATGATCATACTGTATGTCGAGAGACAAACCCCAAGGTTAGAGTAGGCCTTTTTTGGAAAAAATCAATTTTTAATTATGATATGATTCTGAATGACCATCAAGATAAAATTCAAAACCTACCTAATGACTGTAAAGAGCAGTTTATTAAGAATTTTCTTGCTTATAAAATCCAGGAGGAAAAAACAAGTGTTGATGAATTTTGTAAACAAAGTTCATGTGATTTAGTTTTAAAAGTTACTCAGGCTCAAAATGAACTAGTTAATGTAATTACACAACCAGATATCTCTAATCTTGCTGACGTAAAGTGTACTCCAATAGAAAAAAATAGTGTTTATCAGGAGTTAGAAAAAATTCTTTCCGAAGTTGAGAATATTAAAGAATGTAGCGAATTAAAAGTTGGAGAGTATAGAATTGGAGACGGAGTTCTAGGTAGAGTGGCACAAAATTATAAAGTTAAAAAGACAGATGCTAATGCATATGAGCTAAGTTTTAATATTAATTTTTTGAGCAATGATTCTCAGGGGATTTCTGGGGAACAGATGAGAGAAAAAGTAAATGCTTGTGTTAAATGGGTAAATAAAAGAGCTCGAGGTCCTAATAAGGAGAAACTCAACTTCGTTATTTTAGATCCTAATAAGTTGGATAGTACTCAGATGAAAAAAGCTCCCCCTCGAGTTGTCATTGCTATTCAATCAAAAGGAGGAAGAGCAAACTCGGCCTCTTATCCAGCAGATATCAAGTGTCCAACAGTGATGCATGAATTAATGCATCTTGCCGGGCTTTGTGATGAATATAAAGAAACAGTTAACGGAATGCTTACAAATACTAAAACAGGTGAGACCTACCGAGTAAACAATGAAAATAAAGATAATATTGGAAAAGAGGGGTATAAATTAAGTACAGATTATAACCACTGTCGCTCGATCTCAACCAAACCATCTCTTATGAGTAACCAGTATGAGGTAATTAACTCGATCTATCCGACAACGTTAGAGTGTAATTGTGGGAACCCGGAAAAGCCAGAGAGTTTTCAAGAGCAGACTTGTCGTAGATTGATGACAGGGGATGAAGCTGTTAAAAAATTCTTTATTAACTCTAATCAAAAGCTTGGTGTAGCGATTAGGGGTTTTCATAGAAACTGTACAACGGTAAGGCAAGAATCATTAATATCAGTAGATAGTGCCAAGGAAATTAAAAATGCGCGAATCCTGACCAACTATCTAAAAACAAAGAGAACGAGAACATTTACTAAAAATTCATTCTATGGCAGTGCCGAGAGATTTGGCGGAATCATAGGAATAAGATATGAGTGTAGTTGTAATGAGGGCGATAAAAATTGCCTCAAAGATTTAGAAGCATTAGATAAAATCTATGAAACAAATGAAATTAAAGTTCAAACGGCTTGTCCGTTTGGGTTTAAAAACGTTGGGCAGTATTCGGAGATGAATGAGAAAGCAAAGCCTAAGTATGAAAACTCATTACTAGTAACTCCTGATGTTGAACCACTCCCGCTCTTAAGACCTGCACATTTGGAAAAAATATTATACCCCGGTTGCGATAGCAAGGCTCCTAAATATACTAAGTGCGCAGAGTATGCTTATAAGCGTTCTGGAGAAACCTGTTATGATCGCCCCGAATATTGTAAGGATGAAACACTATGGTTAGATTCTACCAATTAATGATATTTTTACTTTTAACATGTAATAGCTTCGCAAAAAGCAAAGTTTATGCCCTTGAGGTCGCTAGTCTAGATGGCTTTTTTCAACAGTCTATAATTGCCAAAGACTCAAAGCTAAAAATGGTGAACAATTCAAATTATTTTCAAGTACATAAACAAGAAATTGGCGTGTTTGAAGTGACCAATTCTGAGGAGATTCGCAAGGCAATAAAGGAGCTTCAATCTTATCATAAGAAGTTGAAAAGGCTTGAGTTAAGGGTTGGTAATAAAACACAAGAATCGAAGATGAGACAAAAACACAGGCCTTACTTCTGGGTAGAAGGAAATAAAGTTCTCGATACTGATTTGTACTATGAGAAAATTGATAAAATCTTTGCCAAACTAAATAATAAGTTAAAGGTCAAACTTGTTGAGGGAATTTCGTATGACTATAATAAGCAGAAGTTTTACAGACTCAAAGCGGGAAAAATGACGGAGTTAAACGAGGAACAATATCAGTGCGAGTTTGATGGGAAGGGGCAAGTCTGCGTGACTAAGTCGTATGGAACTCTTTTTATTCGCTAATCTCCTAATAAAGCATTACTTCGTTAATTAATAGTGTATACTCTTTATATCATGTAACTGGATCATAACTCACCGATGACTACCATCACTGACTCCCCAGTTACGAACGAGTGATATGTCAAAAAAATTAAACTACTCCTATGAGACCTTAAGGATCGGTGAACTTGATATTCACGTTCGCTCATTAAGAGATACTCAGGAATACCAAGATGAAAATGATATTGCTTTAAATGTAGGAATTACTGATTCTCAATGGTCACTTTTTGGTGTTATATGGCCAGCGGGTTTTGTATTAGCGACACTCATGGAACAAAAAAACGTTGAAGGTTTAAAAATTTTAGAGATTGGGTGTGGTCTTGCTCTTGCTAGTCTTGTTCTTAAAGTTCGAGGATGCGATGTTACTGTAACAGATTATAATCCCGCTGTGAGTAACTTTTTAAAAGAAAATGTTCGTATAAATGAATGCTTGGACATTCCTTTTATTCAGGCCAATTGGCAAGATAGAGATTTTTCTTTGGGGGAAAGCTATGACCTTATCATCGGTAGTGATATTCTTTACGAAAGAAATCACCCACAAGACATTGCTGACTTTATCGACAGAAATGCTAAGCCAAAATGTGAAGTTATTATAGTTGACCCCAATAGGGGAAATCAGAATCGGTTTACTCGTGAGATGGAGAGTAATAGATTTATTCATCGTAAAAACGACCATGAATTGTATGATCGCTTCTTTAAAAAATTTAAGGGTAACGTTCATTATTATGATAGAGAATAAAGAATTTATGGCCAAAGATCGCGCCTAAGGTATTGAAAATACGTTTGCTTTCCTAGCTTTTGTATTTCAATTTTACGCATTTACCCTATGCAAAAAGCTTTGTATTGGATACATTCATTCGCAATTAAACTTATCAATAGTAGCAAGGGGTATTGTTTTGGCTTCAACTCAAGATCAAGCTAAGAAAATTTCAAAATCACAAAAAGCATTTAAAGCAAAATTAGACTTAATTAAAAAAAATAAATTAGATAAAGAGATTCTTTTGGATATGTATAGAAATTCATACATGTCTCGTAAGGTTGATGATGCTGAGATAACTATGAAAAAGCAATCCAAGGCCTTCTTTCAAATTTCAGGAGCTGGTCATGAGGGTATTTTATCTGCCACGGCTAAGATCTTAAGGCCATCTTATGATTATTTTCTAACATACTACCGGGATCGAGCTTTATGTCTTGGACTTGGGGTGACTCCTTATGAAATGTTATGTCAGGCAAACGGAAATATTGGAGATACAGCTTCACACGGAAGACAAATGCCTTCTCACTTTGCAAATAGAAAATTAAATATTGTTACCCGTTCTAGCTGTACTGGTACCCAATTCGTACAAGCTTGTGGGGTTGCTGAGGCAGGTCTCTACTTAGATAAAATGTCTAAAGATGGAGTTGATCATTCTTACTCATATCATAAAGATGAGATTGTTTATGTTTCTAGTGGTGACGGAACTACCTCTCAGGGAGAGTTTTGGGAGGCAATGACCACAGCTTGTGTTAATAAGCTACCAGTAATGTTTATGATTCAAGATAATGGATTTGCCATTTCGGTTCCTACCTTTGTTCAAACACCTGGAGGTTCTATATCCAAAGCCTTAGAGAGTCTTCCTGGACTAACCGTTTTTGAATGTGATGGTACTTGTCCGATAGACTCTTATGATACTGTGAAAAAAGCAGAAGCACATTTAAGGGCAAAAAAGGGT
This sequence comes from Bacteriovoracaceae bacterium, assembly GCA_041631355.1. Taxonomy (GTDB): domain Bacteria; phylum Bdellovibrionota; class Bacteriovoracia; order Bacteriovoracales; family Bacteriovoracaceae. The sequence goes on from JBFKKF010000003.1 coordinate 8,089, forward strand.
CCAGTTCTAGTTCATGCTCACGTCACTCGTCCTTATTCTCATTCATTATCTGATGATCATTCGTTCTATAGAACTACAGAGGAATTAGAACAAGAGGCTGCGATAGATACTCTAAATACGTACCCAGATTTTCTTATTAAAGCAGGTATATTAACTGAAGAGGAGAAAAAGGCCATTGAAGACCAAGTAAATGCTGAGGTCAAGAAGGCGATGAAAGAGGCGATAGAGACAGAGTGGCCTGATAAGTCGACCTATGCAGACCATCTGTACTCAGAAGAAATCGATCCAACTAGTGATGATTTTGACACTGATGCTGAGTTTTCTGGAAAGGAAGATATTCCAATGGCCGGTGCCATAAATAGTGTTTTAAAGGCAGAAATCCAAAAAAATCCTTTGATGAGGATGTTTGGAGAGGATGTTGCTGACTTTTCTGAACTAGATAAACTAAGTGATGAAAACTTAAAAGGTAAAGGTGGGGTCTTTAAAGTAACGGCCGGATGCCAAAGAGTTTCGAAGGAAGGTCAAGTTTTTAACTCACCTCTTGCAGAAGCTAATATCATTGGAAGAGCTATCGGGATGGCCATGAGAGGTATTAAGCCAGTAGTAGAAATCCAGTTCTTTGATTACATCTGGACTGCCTATATGCAATTGAAAAATGAAATGGGAACAACTCGATATAGATCTGGTGGGGATTATAAATGCCCTATGGTGGTACGAGTTCCAATTGGTGGTTACCTCAAAGGTGGAGCGATGTATCACTCCCAATCTGGTGAATCTTTGTATACTCACTGCCCAGGAATTAGAGTTGTCTATCCTTCGAACGCACAAGATGCAGCAGGACTTTTAAGAACTGCTATTCGGTGTGATGATCCAGTAATGTTTTTAGAACATAAACATTTATATTATCAAGGTTATAATAGAACGGCCGATCCCGGTGAAAACTATATGATTCCATTCGGGAAAGCTAGGGTCGTGAAGCAGGGAAGTGATGCAACAATCGTCGCTTGGGGAGCACTTGTTCAAAAATCAATTGATGCAGCTAAAAAAATTGAAGAAGAGACAGGTAAAACAATTGAAGTTATCGATCCAAGAACTTTGGCTCCGTTTGATATGGAAGCAGTGAAGAACTCCTTGGAAAAGACTAATAGACTACTTGTTTGTCATGAGGAACATAAGACTTCCGGCTATGCTGGAGAGATTTGTGCCCGAGTAAATGAAGAGTGTTTTGAGCTCTTAGATGCACCTATTTTAAGAGTGTGCTCCAAGGATACTCATGTGGCCTACAACCCTGGTTTAGAAGATGTTATACTTCCTCAAGTTGGGGATGTTTATAAGGCACTGAAATCTCTTGTAGAGTACTAAATTCGCAATTATACATTTTATATTTCCTTAACCTTTCTCCTCTATAATGGAGGGTAGATCAACCTTTATAGGGGAGGAAAATATGTTCGATACAACAGTTAATGAACTTGCAAAATACGTTATGCAAGATCATACTCATGTCTTGCAAAGGCTTAAGGCCAAAGACATTATGTCTATAAGAGTAGAAACCTTTCATGTTAATCAACCAATATTTGAAGTGGCCAAAAACTTAGCTAATACACGAACTTCTGGAAATCCAGTGATTGATTCGGATGGAAAACTAGTAGGATTTTTATCTGAAAAAGATTGCTTAAAGCACTTATATGAACAAAGTGTAAACTCAACTCCTTTTGGTGTGGTTGCTGATTATATGACTACAGATGTGGAGTGCATTCAAAGTGATAGTTATTTATATCCCATCATAGAAAATTTTATATCTAAACCCTATCAGGCATATCCAGTACTTGAAGGAAATATACTAGTAGGAATTATTAGAAGACCAGAAGTTCTACAAGCACTCTTAACAAAGGGGGTTAGCCTATAGGATAAATTCTGTTACCAATTTGCTTTTTCAAAAAGTCTCTTATGTCACTTTACACGCCCTGCTCATCGGGGCGTGTAAAGTTATAGCATCTATTTTATTTCTAGATCTCTAATTGTTGGAATACGGCTTTCTGGTAATGGTTTTAATTCCTCTTTAATTCCTGTACAGCTAGCGATATGTTTGTGAACCTCATTATCTATACTTAAAAGATTTCCAATCTTATACCAACTACTAAACCTTTCCTTTGTCTGTTCATTATATAAGGCCATATCAATTGTATATTTTCCTTTTAACTCTCTCCCACCGCTTACAATCATGGGAGCAAATCTTAATCTTGTGGCCTTTGCAGGAAGACGTCCTTGAGGACGAACATAGATATTTTCAACTCCTGTTCCTGACCTTTTGTTTACTGAGAAGTCCTCAATTTTTAAACGATGATCAAAGGCGGGACAATGAAATAGTCGGAAGCGCTTTGAAATAGAGGCAGCATGGTAGAACAAACTTAAAGTAAAGTTTTTTGTGGTTCTTGTTATATTTTCAAATCGATAATACAAATACCCCATTGGTTGAGTCATCCCTTTTCTAATTCTCGAAATTTTAAAAAGCCAGGCATTTACTCCATATCTTCCCATCAATTTTTCTTTTGCGGTGTCAGAAAGACTTGGTATGGAAATATAGATTCGAATACCTTTAGAAAGGTTTACTTCTCTTTTTCTTCCTGCATCCCAGTCAACTTCCTTAGCATGCTCGATTTCTGAATTAATACCTTCTACGTATTCAATACCTTTCCCCGACTTTTTTAATTCGTGGTATTTCGTACAGGAAACAAGTGACAGTATAAGTAGTATTTTATAGATCATGACTTCATTATAAATGAAGTTTAGTTATATGCAACTTTCAGAATAGTTTACTTTTGAATCTGTGCTTTTGTTAGTCTAGTCTTCTCAAGTACTGAGTCAGTTTTAAACCAGTCGTTACCAGCTCCACGTCCCATGGGATGCCAACTTTGAGTAACAATACGGCCATTGTCGTAAATACTTTCATGAACGTGAACTTTTATGACTTCTCCCGTAATTAGAGTTCCTGCTCCAGGCCAGTCTCCATAGGAGACAATATCTCTCAATTTACACTCAAAGTGAATCGGACTCTCTTTTACTCTGCATGCTTTCACGACATCCGACTCTAAAGGTGTAAGACCCGATAATGTGAATTCATCTTCCCCTCTTGGAAGTTCAGTCGAGCAAAGATTTACTAGGTCTGCATTTTGTTCAGTGACAAAATTGATAACAAATTCCTTCTCTCTTTCAATATTGACTAGTGTATCTTTCTTTTCACCTGTATTAGGTTTTCTGATAGGAGCAAAACCTACAATCATGGGATTAGCACTAAAGGCGTTAAAAAAAGAAAATGGTGCTAAGTTATTACTTCCATTTTCATTCTTAGTAGAGACGACTGCTATTGGTCTAGGTAAAACCGCCCCAATAAGAAATTTATAGTTTTGGGTAAAGTCTTCGTCGGTATTAAAACTTAACATTATTTAAGTCCTTTGTTTAAAAACTCTTCGTCGTGTAACCATGCAGCTTGCTTTGGAGGAGTTTTGGTTTGAGACCATTCTTCCAGCATTTCCGGAGCAATTTTTTTCAAAATATTCATTTGTTCGGTGGTACCAGTATTGGCCGCCAATTCAATTCTGTGCCCGTTGGGATCAAAGAAATAAATCGACTTAAATACCCCATGATTAGTAATTCCTAGGACATCAACACCCTTTGATTCCAAATGCTGTTTAGCTTGTTCTAGCTTTTCAACACTCTCAACTTCTAAGGCAATATGTTGTACCCAGACAGGTGTGTTTTCATCTCTTCCCATCTCTGGCTGTCCGGTAAGTTCAAAAAAGGCCAGAACATTTCCCATTCCTGCGTCTAAAAATATATGCATATAGGGATTATTTTCCCCTGTTGATGGAACGTGGCTTTCAGAAATTGAAACTGTAAGTTCCATATTTAGCATTTCCTTATAAAAATCAGCAGTTTGTTTGGCATCTTTACATCTATAGGCCACGTGATGAATTCTTTTAATACTAATCATGATTAGCTCTCTTTCTTTGGTGTTCCGATAATATTTTGTAGTTTTCCAATTCGTTCGATTTCTAGTTCGATCTTATCTCCAGGAGAAATCCATTTATCTAGCTCGAGTCCACAGCCAGTTCCTACTGTTCCGCTTCCCATAAAGTCGGTGGCAAGAACCCATTCTTCACGAGATGCATGCTCAATCATTTCTGCCCATGAGTAATGAGAATCACCTGTTTGTCCCTCTGACCAGATATCTCCATTAATAGTTGCAGTCATTTTCAAGTTTGGTTCCTTGTAGTTGAACTCATCAGCGGTAACAATGACAGGGCCCATCACAGAGCAAAAATCTTTTCCCTTCGCTGGTCCAAGTCTGATGGCCATTTCTTTCTTTTGGATATCTCTGGCAGAGATGTCATTAAGAATGGTGTATCCAAAAATGTGATCAGTAGCACTCTCTGCTTTGATATTTTTCCCATCCCTTCCAATAACAAGCCCAAACTCTAGCTCGTAGTCAAGCTTTTGAGAGTAACTTGGCCATGTTATAAATTCATCATTTCCAATGAAGCTTGAAGTTGAGCCTTTGTAATATGCTGGTATTTCATACCAAGCAGAAGGAATTGGCTCTTGTCTTTTTTCAAAACCTTTTGCCACATGTTTCTCATGAGCGTAAAAATCGCGGTAACAATTTATTTTATCAAGGGGGGCGTTTAGCTTTACACTCTTATCGTCATTAGTATCAAAACTAAGGTCGGCTCCGAGAGACGTTTTTAAAACTCCTTTTTTACTTAATTCTTTAAAAAGCTCCATTGTCTCTTGTAAAAATTCAATAGACGTTTCTTGGTAATTAAAGAGAATATCAGATAAGGAGGGAGGGGCAATATTGTAAGCCCTTTCCACAGTTGAGAAGTATCCTTCAATTTCCATTTGCTTTTGCCAAACTAAGTTTACATCAACAATGGTTGTGTCATTGAAAAACAAACCCAATCTTTTGACTTGTCCAAGTGGAGAAGTTCTAGTGTAAGTACAAACTTTCATCTTATAACCTTGCTTTTAAAATTCAGTGTAGATTTTATTTTATATATTTGGGCTAGGCAAATTGCGGCGGATTATGCTTTTGGTCTGCCAAACTTTTTGTCGTACTCAGGTAATATTTCGTCCATGGCTTCAAAAAAATGCTTCATCTCTTCTTTTAGACCAATCGAAATTCTTACCCAATTAGGCAATTGGTTTGCACGAAGGGGTCTAATAATAACACCTCTGTTTAGGAGTTCTTCAAAAAGATAAGTACTGGCCTCTGGTGATCCTGTTTTGAAGGCGATAAAATTAGTGATGGATCTAACGGGTTTAAAATCTCTGTGATCCAAAAATTTTAGGGTTTCATAGTATCTTTTTGTGTTATTTCGAATGGTTCTTTCCAAATGGGGGTAGTCAGATAGAGCACCTATGGCACCTTTTTGAGCAATGAGGCTAGGCTCGAATGGAAGCTTTACTTTATGAAGTGCGGAAATAAAATCTTCATGAGCAAAACCATAACCTACCCTGATACCTGATAGGCCGTATGCTTTTGAAAAAGTTCGCAAGGTAATAACGTTATCATATCGGTATTTCATAGAGTCTGGGTAGTCCCATGTTGATTGAGCAAACTCAAAATATGCCTCATCCAGAATAACAATAGTATGCTTTGGAACAAACTGCATTAAATAGTCAAATTCTTGCTCTGTTATATATGTACCGGTAGGGTTGTCAGGATTTGCAATATAGAGAACCTTCGTCTTTTCATTTACAGCTTTTGCTAATGCATTAACATCATATCGCATATCCTCTGTTCTTGGCACAGTACAAACCTTAGCTCCGCTTGCTGTGGCAAGAATATGAAAGCCAATAAAGGTTTTCTCAGCAGTTAGAACCTCATCACCGGGTTGGATGAAAGCTCTGGCAATATAGGCCATAATTCCTTCTGAACCATTGCCTAAAATAATGTGTTGCGGTTCAACTTTGTAGAGAGCGCATAGTTTATTCTTAAGGTCTGTGGCATGCATATCAGGATATCTGTGTACATCCCACAAAGCACTGGTCATCTCTTTTATAGCAAAGGGACTTGGACCAAGCGGGTTCTCATTACTTGCAAGTTTAGAGATTCGCGTAAGTCCCTTCTCTCTGGCCACCTCTTCAATGGGTTTACCAGCTTGATAAACTTGTAATTGATCTAAATAATCAGGAATTAGTTTTCTCTGCATTTACCCTACTTGTTGATTTGCTCAATTGCACACAAGGTAGCCGTAAATCTGCTTTTTTGCAAATAAAATGAGAGGCAAGACTCCATCAAGTAGGGACACAGTAGTGAGACATGCGCCTTGCGTCAAGACAAAGTCGCCCATTCCTTGAGCGACTTCGGGTTTGGAGGGTTAGAGTGAACCTTTGAGACGTTGGTGATTATCCCTGACTAAGCGTCTTGCCTTCTCAAAAACCTCATTTACGGCCATGAAAGCATTTTTTGCTCTGGACCTTACATGAATATGTTTGTTTTTTAATTTTACAACTAGGTGCGGCGAAAGTTCATTGGCATCCTTATCAACAACCCATCTGAGGTGCTCACCCTTCCAAAGCATTTGGGATAAGCTTTGTGATTTTTGGTTGATAAAGTGTTCCAGTGCATCACTGTGATCAACATTATGAAATGAAACATTAACTAACATACAACGCCTCCTTAAATGAAAAGAAACAGCTTAGAACTAGGAGATTTTTCCACCTCCCTACAAGCTCAATATGATGGCAAAATAATGGTTGTCAATAGTCTGAAGCCATAAATTCAGGTCAATTTTAAGTAAAGTGATTTGCAAATATTAATCGTTTTGAGAGAATACATTTCATAAATATTTTAAGATAGAAGAGGTCAAGTATGGGGATATTAACAGGTAAGAAAGCATTAATTTTTGGTGTCGCAAATGATCGGTCTATCGCATGGGGAATTGCTAAGGAATTTAAAAAGCAAGGGGCTCAGGTTGCGCTATCATATATGAATGAAGCAATTAAAAAACGCGTGGAGCCTTTGGCAGAAGAGCTAGGGGCGGAATTCATATTTGAAATGGATGTTTTAAATGATGAGCATTATCAATCCCTTCCAGATAAAATCTCGAAACACTGGGGAGAGTTTGACATCCTAGTGCACTCAATAGCTTTTGCTGATAGAGCAGACTTAAAAGATACATTTGTTAAGACTTCTAGAGAGGGATTTAAATTAGCTTGTGATGTTTCGGCTTTCTCCTTAGTTGGCTTATCTCATTCATTGTATCCTCTGATGAATCAAGGAGGGTCAATAATGGCGATGACTTATTATGGCTCTCAAAAAGTTGTTACGAACTATAATGTTATGGGTGTTGCCAAGGCAGCATTAGAGGCGAGTACGAGGTATCTTGCCCAAGACTTAGGTTCTCATGATATTCGAGTTAATTGTATTTCAGCGGGGCCAATTAAGACCTTAGCGGCTTCTGGAATTGCAGGCTTTAGAGGTTTACTTAGTAAAGTGGAGGAAGTTGCACCGATGAAGAAAAATGTAACACCAGAAAATGTTGGAGGTACTGCGGCTTACCTTGCGAGTGATCTATCGGAGGGGGTTACAGGACAAGTCATTTATGTGGATAGTGGGTTAAGTATTATGGGAGGATTTTAATTGTGTTAAAATCATTACTGACTTTCCCTCAGGCATTTAATTATCTTTTTAAGGATAAAGTGTGCTTGGCCTTAAGTTTAATGCCAATAGTAATAGGAATAATTTTATATGGCTTCTTTGGTAATTTTATTTTTAGTGAAGCAATAGACCTTGGTCACAAGTACATTAGTGAGTACTTTTCGAATGAGACAATGGGGGAGATAGTAACCTTCCTAGTTAAAGCTTTTCTAACAGTGATGCTTTTTTTTATTGTGAATTGGACCTTTGTTTTGATTGTTGCCATTATTGCAAGTCCATTTAATGATCTACTTAGCGAGAGGGTTGAGAAAATATACCTTGAAGAAACTCTTCCAAGTTTTAGTGATAGTGTATCTAATTCATTGACTACGTTTTTTCCAAAAATATTAAATGAGATTAAGAAGGTATCCTTTATATTAGGTTTATCTATTCTTGCTGTAATCATTGGCTTTATACCAATAGTTGCACCGGTAAGTATTCTCATTTCAGTCATCCTACTAGCAAGTGAGTTCCTAGACTTTTCATGGGGAAGACATTCCTTGAGTTTACAGGAGTGCAAACAAGATTTAAAAAAGAATGTTCCAAGTTATATGGTTGGTGGAATTTTTTTTATGGTGATTGTTGCCATTCCTTTGGTTAACTTAATTGTACCTGCATATGCTACAAGCTACTTTACTTTATTATGGATAAAAAATAATGAACATAGCAATAAAATTGCCTAATGAATTAGGTGAAAGAGTATTGTCGTTTCCCTTCCTGCACAAATTAGTACAGGTCTATGAACAAAATATTGCAGAATCAGAAGATCATGATGAAGTATTATATATCCATCTGATTAGTTGTAAAAAAGATATTGATGTACTAAACCTACTCCCTTTCAGGGCCTATTATCATGAGTTAGAAGATGAAGATATTGGTAATATCTTTTCTATGCATAGGGCCTGTGTAAATTTTAAGCTAGATCGGCCAGATATTTATATCTCGACGACGCCTGGTTTTATTGATTCAAGCATCGGGAAGAATATTAATGCAAAAAAATCTATTGGCTATGATGTAGGAAAAAATAAGTGGGTTTTGTCTGAAAAAGTATCTTTATTAGAAGGACAGCATAAATCCGTTCAAATATTTAATTTGTTAACAGCACTTAGTGACAGGGAGGAGAGTGTTCCTCATGTTCAATCTAGGCAACTAGAGCCTTTTTATAAAGATTGGCAAGAAAACCCTTACACAGTGATTAACCTGGATCTATTAGAAAATGGGGAGATCAATCCTGAGTGGGCTGAGTTTATCGAATTATTTACAGAAAAAAAGTTTGTTTTCCTAGCAAGTAATTACAAAGAAGAAGACTACGAAGATTTCCTAGCTGCTTTTATCGCAAAATTACCGGATACTAACCAATATGAAATTTTCACGTCCAAATCCAATATTGATTTTGGGAAATTAGTTGCAAGCGCTATTACTTTTATTACTAAGAGTTGTCCACTTATGCATATTGCAGCTTATTGTGGAGCTCATACATTTTATCTTAATTGTGGTGAAGATTTACAGGTTATGGGGCCAGAGTTTTTAAGAGGTGATGTGCGGGTGTTCTCTCAAAGTGATCCTGCATATTTCAAGGAAGATAGTTTTAATTATGCAAAAATCTTTGATGAAGTTTTTACCTTTATCGATTTACGCTCAAAAGTAACAGAGAAAGATGAGGAGTAATTTTAGAGTAGTTCTGTCAAGAAAATGAGTCACCGATATATAATGAAAATATGAAATTGAAACTCATTAAGTAACTGGAATTAAAGAGGTGTTGTCATGAAAATATGTCATTTTCTCCCAGATATAAATAATTTCAATGAATTAGGATATAATTATTTAAAGACAATAATGAAGTTTAAAAGGAAATTAAAGTGAAGTCTTTTAAGAGAATGCTTGATATTTTTTTATCTTCTCCTGGGAAGGCCAGGGGAATGTCCATGGTTGAAGTCGTTGTGGCCGGAGGGATAACTTCGTTAGTTGTACTTGGGGTGATGAATATCGCCACCAAGTCTCAAGAGCAAACATCGACGGTCACTAAAAGTTTGAAAGTAGATGATTATATTAGAAACTTACGAAATTATATGGCGGATAAAGCGCAGTGTGAATCATTAATTGGTGCTAGCGAAGGTAACCTAACTATTGACTTAAGTAGCTTTGACTATGAACTACCATCAAATATTAGCTTGGGTTCAACAACGATAATTAAGCCAGAGTTGAGTTCTGGAGTTGAAGTACTCCCTACGCCAATCTTATTGTATTTCAAGACAAAAACTTCCAGTGATAATGAAAAAAGTATTGTAAGGAGAATTACTGCACCTCTAGAGTTTAAAGATGGTGACTATGTTGGTTGTTCTAATTATCAGGTGGAGTCACAGAAAAGTGCCTTTAAATTAATTTGTGAAATGATGGGAGGAGCTTACCAGGAAGATACCTCTGGAGATGATAGTTGTGATTATACTAATATAAACCCAAGTAGTATTTTGGCGCTAAGAACAAAGCAAGTGATTTGTGAGAATTTTTTTGGGGGATCTTATAACTCATCCACTCGTAAATGTGACTCCTTTAATATGAATACCTTGGCCACTGGCAGTAATATAACGATAGCAAGCTTTTTACTTGGTTCAGGAAATGTTTCTTCTTATGGTCAACTATGTAGCGGGCAAAACAATTTTATTTCCGGAGTAAACTCCAATGGAACCGTTAAATGTAAAGAGGTAAAGTTTTGTACGAAAGGAAAACCAGGCTGCCCATAGAGTTAATCTAAAAGCGGATCTCGATTGGGGGGAGTAAATTATATGTTAAAAAATCAAGCAGGTGTATCAATTGTTGAGTTTGTAGTGGGGGCGCTTCTTATGGGAGGGCTTTCTTTGGTAATAACTCAAAATTTTTTGAATCAAAAATCCACAGAAAATACTAACCAAAGAAACCTTGCTCTTGAGTCTTCAATTAAAGTGGTTAGTGACGCATTAAAAAACAGATCAGTGTGTGAGGAGTTTTTAAATCAATTTGAGATTTCAGACCTTGCAACTGCTGAGGGGTATAAGGTTGACTCTTCGATTAGTGCTGAAGAAGGTAGTTCTAACACTGTAGGGATTATAATGAATCAGCTGGGGAGCAAAGCCGATGTGAGGACTGAGCTGGAAAGTTTAAATATTAAACTTGGAGGAAGCTCGGGAAAGGTTCCCTTAACTATAAAGTTTAACTTTTTAGAGTCTCTAGCTAATGGTGAGACCAAAGATCTCTACCGTACCATAGAGCAAAAGGTTGAAGTTAAAGATTCAGTAATTATCTGTGGTGGATATAACGCAGATGATGTGGACACGGTTGCATTTGAAAGAGCCTGCTCGAGTATTGGTGGTAGTGTTAATGGAGATGAATGCGAAGTTACTCAAATCAATACTGATCTCAGAAGTAATATGAAAAAATGGTTGTGTAATATATTAAACAGTTCCGGGGCAGAGAGTTTTGATGCCGAGGGAAGGTGCAGCACTTTTTCAGTGTCCCAAACTTTATCCACCGAGAATATAGCACCCAATAAATTAATGATAAATGGTCAAACAAGAACAAAGTTTGAAAATACAAGATGTACCGGTTATTTAACGGGTTTCTCGGTAGCAGGTGATAAAACTTGTTCTGAAATAATTGCAAATTTCCAATAGGCAGGGGATTACTTAGATAATGAGTTTAATGACTAAGTTGAAAAATATTTTAAAATCATCAAGTGGTAGCGCTATGACTACGGCTTTGATTGGTGCGGTGGCCGTAGGCCTAGGGGCAATGTATCTTTTAAAGTCTGGTGATGAGAGAAATAAATTTATAACAGATTTAAATCAAAATACCACTATTGAAACGATTGGAAGAGATATTAAGGCCTACCTTGCTTTTGAAAAGAATTGCCAAGAAGCTCTTGAGGATGATTTTAATAATATTGGTGAGTATAGTCCCGGAAAAGAAGTTGCCGTTGGTATTGTCTTGGAAACAATTCAGGATAATAATCCGGGAGAAGATGAGAGAGAAATTGTTTTAACTTTTAAAAAAGAAAAAGGCCCAGCGACTGCTAGGCAAGCTTCACGACGCCCTGTGAAAATAAATATTCAAGTCTTTGATATACCTCTACCTGGGGGAGGAACGAGAACAACTTGCTCGAGCTTTGAGACCTCGGGAGTTAACTCAGCGATCAGGCGCTTTTGTGAATCAATAGGTGGTACCTATGATTCAGATACAAGAATCTGTAATCCAAATTATGTAAATTATAAAACATTTGAAGAAGATATTAGAAAAGCTAGTTGTGAAGTTTTAGGTGGAAGTCTTAACAGCGGCAAATGTGATAAGATTGAGTTGTCCGGAAGCCTTAGTTCATCAAATTTTTCTCCCACAAGCATAACCTTGGGGGGAGCAAGTAGAACAGACTCACCAACTATGGAGTGTGGACCTTTAGAAGTGGGGGTGCAGATTCAAAGTAATGGAAGTCTGGTTTGTGAAACCATCAGCTGTCCTAAACCAACAGGAGCTGGGGCGTCTAATTATTTTCCAAAATCCATTGGGGGAGAGCTTTATTGTCAATGTCAAAAGGATAGAGGAAGTTTACCTGCTTGTGGTTCCAGGGATCCAAACTCATGTACAAACTATCAAGCAAATAACGGCTGTGGGACAGGTGAGCAGTGTACCATATTAAGAAAGGCAGTTGTATGTCCACCAAGTAGTTCAGTTCCCTGTGGTAGCGGTCCAATAAGAGATAATTGTGGGCAATATAATTGTGGAAGTGCGCCGGCATGTCCGCCACCACCTCCACCACCACCGCCAGAGGCACCAGAACCACCACAAGGGGCGGAGTGTGAACCAAGTTGGAGACCTTCAGTGAGCACAGTCTGCGATGGAAGGGATTTTACTCAGTCAGATGGGTGTGGGAATACGCGAATACGTACGGGAAGAAAAACAGATGGAGCTTGTGAAGAAGGAGCGAACTGTACTCCAAGCTGGAGCCCATCCCCAAGTACAGTGTGCCAGGGAGAGACATTTAGTCAGACAGATGGTTGTGGGAATACGCAAACAAGCACTGGAACAATGCAAGCTAGTGGCTGGAGTCCGGACCCAAGTACAGTTTGTGCTCCACAAAGTTTTACGCAAACTAGTTCGAACTGCCCTTCACGAACACGAAGTGCAACTGGAACAAAAGCAGATGGAAATTGTGGGTGCACCTATACCAGTCCGTGGGGTTGGAGCGGTAGTAATGGTGATCATTGTGCAGAGTACTTTTCATCATCTGGACCAGGGACTACTAGAACTATGAACGAGGGAGAAAGAAGAGCAATAGGTGCGGGAAGCTGTAGA
>JBFKKF010000004.1:0-19881 GCA_041631355.1 Bacteriovoracaceae bacterium
CTAAATTATTTCTTGGAAGTCCTCCAACTTTTGAAAAGCGCCCTCCTATAAAGTATCCACCGGCACCATCACTAATAGCGGTGTAAACTGTTCCGTTCACTTCAGGAAATGAAGTTATAAGATTTCCACTTGTATCAATTAAGGCGGCTTTAGTATCTTTTGCCCCTGCTGCAGTAAAACTCCCACCAACGATTAGCTTATTGCCATCAATTGCAAGAGTTTTGACTTCTCCACCGGAAACATTGGCAGTAAAAGGAAGAAGATTTCCACTGGCGTCAAAGGCGGCAACTCCAAGCCTAGACTCTCCTCTAACTTCGGTAAAACTTCCACCGATATAAGTTGTGGTCCCATCACTTACAACAGCATTAACTATTCCATTGGTATGATAGCGTGGACCTTCTTGAATTTTACAGGTATCGTGGAGCCCCCACATATTGAATGCTTTTCCAATTTGTCCGGTAGCTGAGTACTGAGTTCCCAAAATAAGAATCATCAAAATGAATTTTAGGCTATAAATGAATCTCACTATTTTGTCTCCATACTCTATATTCTAAATTATCCCGTACAGGTTTTCAAAAAACAAATATTTTATTGAAATCCGGTTACCCACGCCACATAAACATTATTACCGGCCCGTAGGAAAGAGTATATTGTATGGGTTGATGGATCCCGAACATCATTTGGTGTTTGATAGTAATACGTCACTGTTCCGGCATCATCTCCAGTAACTGAAGTATTAAAAGAACAGGTTGTAGTCCCTGGATCTGTTACGATCAAGGTATAACTGGCACCATTTCTCATATTCGCAAATGAAATTGGTGAAGAACAGTCAAATGAGGTTGTCACAAGGTTACCAGCTGAAAAGTCCACCGCTCCAGTACTTATAGTGCCTACTGTGGTAGATACCTGTCCATTAACAGCTAGTTTTGTCCCTGCTGTTGGAGATGTTGAACCAATTGCAACACTGCCAGTGCCAAAGTGGATATTACTGCCAGCAGTTGTCCACTGGGATTGGTTTATTCCAGCAAGTCCTGCGTTTACAAAAGACTTAACCGCTGCCTGAGATGCCACCTTGGTGTCACTATTAGCAGTCAGAGCTGCATCTGTATCTAAGTAACTCAAAGGAAGTTGTTGGACGTTATCAACATTGGCCAACCCAACGTCTGACTTAGCAAGTGTCACATTAGATGATAGCGCATATCCATTTACCGTGGTGGTTTTATCTACTTTATTGGTGTTTATATTGGTCACCTGCCCATCAACATAAGCTTTAATAGCATTTTGAGATGGAACCTTAACATCACTACTTGCCGTTAGGGCCGTATCTGTGTCTAAATAACTCATAGGTAGTTGTTGAACATTATCCACATTTGCAAGTCCAACGTCTGACTTAGCAAGTGTCACATTAGATGATAGCGCATAACCATTTACCGTTGTTGTTTTATCTACTTTATTTGCACCAAGCCCAGAAACTTGTCCATCCACATAAGTTTTAATGGCATTTTGAGATGGAACCTTGAGGTCACTACTCGCAGCTAGAGCTATATCTGTATCTAAATAACTCATAGGTAGTTGTTGAACATCATCAACATTAGTAAGTCCAATATCTGACTTAGCAAGAGTTACATTAGATGATAATGCATATCCATTTACCGTCGTCGTATTATCCACTTTGTTGGCGATATCAGTGTTGATCTGGTTGATAGCTGCTAAGTTATCACCAATTTTTCCTTGGTTTGAAAAAACTTCGGTTAAAGTGGCATCTATCTGACCTTGAGTCTTTCCAAATGCTTGTTCTATACTATCGGTATTTGTAATTTGCACATTACCTGCAGAGGAATACCCCTCTATAATTGTATTTCTAATATTCTGAGACATATTTAGTAACTGACTTCCATCAACCGCTGGAAGTTTACCAGTAGCATCTAATTGCACAATCTGATCTGCCCCAGTTCCAACATCAACGCTTAAATTAGCAGCTCCAGTTGTTGCTCCTCCAAGTAGTCCCACTCCTGCACTAACCTCAGTGATATCTCCTGAACCTCCCCCGCCAGCTCCAGCAGGTGGGTCTTGAGCGATCCACTTAGTTCCATCATATGTTAGTAATTGACCAGTATTTGCTGTTGAAGCATCCACATCAGCTATATCGTTAATAGAAGAAACTGATTTATCAATATCATTCCAAGTATAATCATTTGCTTGTGGCATTACCGAACCTTGACGACCGTTAAAACTTGCTACCGCTGATGAGTTCGAAATCTTATCCCAGCTAGTCCCGTTAAAGATAATCCAGTCTCCAGATGTCCATGCATTTATACTATCAACTGAGGAGGTTCCCGATACGGAAACAATATAATAATCTCCTGCGCTTGGATTTGTTTGCGCTCCACCATCTAGAAGTAGTGGTGAGTTTGCATTCGCATCCCAAGTTCCAACCATATTAAGACCATTTAAACTCTTTGTTTCCCATTCGCCCAGGGCAGAGTTATAAACCAGCCCATCACCATCGTTGGCCCCCATATCAGCTAATTTATCTGCCGTGATAGAGTTATTTTTAATAGAAGTGGTAGTTACTGCATCATTTTGCAAAGTAAATGACACATCAAATACTGCGGCTCCTTGAGCGTTTGAAAGTACTAGAGAGAAGGCCTTATCCACTGCGAAGGCAATATTTCTCAAACCATTAGCTATAATTTTATTTTTTGAAGTTTGCTCAGGTAAAAACTCCTCTTGAAAACTATCTTGCCCATTCATCTGGATTTTAAGTACCTTATCTAGGTTATCTCCCTCAATGACCAATTGGTTATTAATAACAGATACCTTAGTTACCTGAGGCTTATGTTTTGCAATTTGTTGCAGTTTAGATCCTGAGAGCTCAAGCTTAGATTGCTCCCTACAAGATAGACTAAAGACTAGGCCAATTAGAATGAATAAGTGTATACGCATAAGTGCTCCAAAACAAATACCATTGTAGCATCGTCAGGTATTTGTAAAAACTTTAGGGCCATTTCGGGCACTTAGAGCTGTCACAATTAAAATAAAGGAGATTTTCTGAGTATAAATAGTGGCACTTTCTGTAGATTTAAGTCTAAGTACTTAATATTAATGAAATTAGATCAAAGACCTGAAAAAATGGTCATCACTAACTTAGGACTTATGCTTAAACTCAGCTTCTATTATATTGTTGTCTTTATTGGACTTATTCTTATGAGAGGAAAATCCATCTTGTCTGTATGAGTGTTGAGAAAAAGAATAAAACTGTACATTGCCATTTTGAATAGCTTTTCCAATCAATCTTTTTACCCATAACATTAAAAGATGCCTAGTTCCTGGAAGTACCAAGGAAAAGCCAAGAATATCAGTTACAAAGCCAGGAGTAAGAAGCAATAGACCCCCAGCAAAAACCATAAGACCTTGAATAATATGGTTTGCTGGCAATTCTCCCTTTTGCATTTCTTGTTGGAGATTTTGCAGAATCATAAGCCCTTGAGATTTAGCTAAAGCCGCACCTAAGATACCAGTTATAATAACTATCATAAAAGTATTAAAACCACCGATCTCGCTTCCAATCTTAAATAGCAAAAAGATTTCTAACGCCGGAACCACAGTAAATAATAAAACTAAAATTGAAAACATAAGACCTCTATAAAAAAAGTATAACGACAATATGGGGAGCCTTAAATCATTGTCAAGGTCATAAAAAAGGCCCGGCAAAGCCAGGCCCTATTTAATTTTTTTTATTATAAATTATCTAAAGACCCAATTGGCAGATGTTTCTGTTTCGATCTCGCCTTTATTGAGTATTTTGTCTTTATTAATTTTGTACTCAGTATCAAGAATAACTCTTAGTTTGCGTGGTAGACTTACCCCAAGTTGATTAAGATCAATGGTTACATCACTTGCACTGGCAGTACTGACCACATCAATCTCACTAGTGTTTAGTGGACGGTCTAGAATTAATTTATCTCGACCTAGTCTGTAGTTTTTGAATAATTTAATATTTTGAACAAAGTCATCTAGATTAAAACCATTACCTAGAGAAAAGCTCAGGACACCATTTCTAAGCGTAACATTTTGAATCCCATTCGCTAATACACTCTTAGCTTGAGCTGCTGGTATCACTCGGACTTTATAAACAAGACTGATGTATTTAACACCACCTTCTCTTCTTTCACTTCTTCTTCTATTGTCTAAAAGTAGAAAGTAGTTTTTTGAACCTTCTGCGGTTAAAGATGAGTTCTCTCCAGTCATTTGCATAGTTAGTTTTTCATTTACAAGCTCAGGCGATTGCACTTTAGAAAACTCAAAAATCACATCAGTTTCAACAAAGTAATCGTGAACTTGAACTGGTCTCGTTTCAATTCTAGTACAAGGATAGCTCACTTGAACTGGAACATTTCGACACACTCTTCTTCCTGGGTGACACATTGTTCGGCATCCACTTGGATTACAAACATTTCTACAGACTGGCCCTGTTGAAGTACATCTATACCTTAATTCAGTTCTGTAACAGATGGTTCTAACTGGAATTTGGCGATATTCCGTTTTGGTTTTTTCAGTTGATAAACGAACTGACTGAGTGTCTTGTGATCCATCATATAATAATGTCTCTAACGCTGTGGTATCTGCTTGAACTAAGCCTGATAATAATAGTAATGATAAAACTAAAAACTTCATACTGTCTCCCCCATGAAATTTAATCTTGTATTTAAGGCCATACTAGTAAATCTAGCAACACTTTGTATACCCTGGTGCCTTCTGATACCACCATTACGACTTAGACAAGTCACATATAGCGATAATTTTTCTGTAACCACCTTAAATTACATGACCAATTTTTAAAGTGAGCTAGATTCCTTACATCTGGCTACGTGCGTAATTTTTCCCCACTCCATTGAAATATCTCACAGTGATGATAATGTGCGTCAATTCTTATTTAATTAATTAGGGGTCATCGTATGAATCTTTCAATCACCAAGAAAACTCTTCTATTTGGAACAGTCCTTATAAGCCAACTCGCATCTGCAGGAAGAGTTTATAAATATCCGGCCATCTACCCTTTCATTCCCATGGATACCAATAAAATTTATAAAGATGTCACTAATGTTACTGAGGATCAAAACTTTATTAGAAATCTCTATAAAATCGAAAACAATCAACTCACCAAAGCAAAAACAAAAATTAAACCTTGGACCAGTACATATTGGCCCCTAGGGAAAGGAGGGATTGCTGACCCCTATGAAGATTCAAAATTTGCTTACTACGTAGACTTTGGTTGGATTAATTGGGAGCAAAACTATAATGCATTTTTAAAAAGAAAAGAAGAATTTTACCCTAAAATTGATGAGCTTGAGCAAGAGGAATTAGATAAACTTGCTCCCTCAGAGAAATATGACTTACTCCTTGGGGACAGAAGCTTTGACCTAACCAACAGACTATGGGAGTACACTCAGACCTGGGGCAGTAAAAAAGAGTTTGGCTTTATATCAAGACTCTACCTGGTAAATGAAGATGCCCTCTCACTAGCAAAACAATTTGTTAACTGGGGATGGTTTAAAGATTTAAACCAAGCCTTTAAGGACTCCTACCAACTTCAAGGCTCACTCAGTGTTGATAATGCCTTAAAACTTGTGAAGGCCGGTAAGTATAAAACTGTTGAGCAAGCCTTTCCTGAAGCACTAAAGCTTGCTAAAGAGCAGGAGGGAGAATACGTTCTAACAAAAGTCACTAAGAGGATTGCAGGTTGGGAAGGTATTTGTAATGGATGGTCAACCGCTGCAGGAAATATTCCAAGACCTAGAAAAACCGTGAGTTTTGATTTAGGTGACGGCACGGGCAGACAAATTAGATTTTTACCAGAAGACATCAAGGGTCTTGTCGCACTTTATTGGGTAAATTCTCTTATTCAAGACGGACTTTGGCATAAAGAAGATGGAAGCTACGGAGGCGGCGGAACTGTTTTTGCCGGATTAAGATGTAATCTTAGACGAATTAAAAAAGACCATTTTGGAAGATATTATGACCACAAAGAAGATCCCTACTACAATAAGCACGAGCCTCGCTGTGTAGGTGTTCACCCAGCTACTTGGCACCTTGGACTAGTTAATATTATCGGAAAACAAGGAAGAAGCTTTGTGGTTGAAAGAAAGGTTACTCACGAAGTGGATAATCATCCAATGTACAAATATGAAATGAAATATTTTAATCCCAATAACGGCAAATATATGGATGAGCTATGGGATAATATTGAGGTGGTAGATGAGAACGATCAGTTTCATCAATTTAGAAACCCAAAAACCAAATATATTATCGGAGTTGAAACCATTGCCACCTATCTAAATTATAAAAAGCCTAGAAGAAGCCCTGTTGATAGTGAGGAAGATGACTCGGAAGTAGATAAGAAAATGTATTATGACTTGGAGCTAGACGATAGATTAAATATTATTGGTGGCCAATGGAGAGCTCTAAGGGTAGGAGAAGCTCCGGATGAAAGAGATCGATTGGCAGGATATCAAAATAGAAACCAAAGACTTAATCATAACCAACCAGACTTTTTCTGGAATGTGACTAAAAAGTGGAACACCAAGGAAGTGGGGCTTTTTATCGATGAAGATCTAGAAATCTGGAAGGATCAACAAAGCCTTCCTCCAAAATCTTGGCTGGATAAGGCCAAGCAATACCATAGTTTTCACTATCAACAAAAATATGAGTGGGGATCTGGAGGAAAATGCAATATGATCAGTAAAAAATTCAAAGACTTCCGCAAGGTTTCATGTGAATTTTCAACTAATAGACCTCAGCCCCTTATAAATATTATCAACGTGTTGATTAAAAAGGCCAAGTAAGCTACATCAAAAGGTTAAATCACACGATTTGTAGGGGGAACAAATGAAACTGAGAATAATGCTATTACTAGCAATGGTATTTACCCATTATAGCTTTGCTGAAATTGAAGCGAGATCTTATCCTTCCATCTATCCATTTGTTCCCTACCAAGTTGAAAAAATCTACAATAAAATTGCAGCAATAACTGAAGATTCAAACTTCGTTAAAAATATTTTTGATGCCACTGACCAAAACTTAGATCGTGGACACACTGAAATGCAACCTTGGACTAGCACTTATTGGCCACTTAATAGAGGGTTAATTGCTGATCCCTATGAAACAACTCTTCTTGGGTACTACCTTGAAAGAGGAAGTATTTCCTGGAGTGCAAACTATAATACTTTTTCAGCAAGAAAAAACTCTATCTTGAAAAACATAGATAAATTATCTGAAGGTCAACTGATAGGCCTTGCCCCATCAGAAAAGTATGACTTACTTTTGGGGGACAAAACATTTGACCTCACCAATAGACTCTGGGATTACCAACAGAAATGGGGAAATTACAAAGAGAATGCATTTATAACTAAGATTTTTCTCATTGGTGAAGATGCTCTCACAATGGCCCAGGACATGGTGGCCAAAGGATGGTTTGAAAATACCAACGAAGCTTTTGCAAAGGCATACCAACTTCGTGGCAGCATTGCCGTTGATGAAGCTCTACGCTTAGTTAAGGCAGGAGAATACAACACGGTTGACGATGCCATGCCAGAGGCAATGGATTACGCCATCGAGGAATCAAACAACTACGTTAAAGAAAAGAAAAACAATCTCATCGCTTTCTGGGAAGGAATTTGTCATGGCTGGGCAACCTCTGCGGGAATAGTTCCAAGACCAAGAAGAAGCGTTGACTTTAAACTTCCAGATGGAAGAAATTTAAGATTTTTCCCTGCTGACATCAAAGCGCTAGTCTCTCTTCTTTGGGCAAACTCTTTAATTCAAGACAATAAAAATATTGACTCTAAAACCGGTAAAAATATTGGAGGCGGAGTTATTAATGCTGGACTTAGGTGCAATTTAGAAAAAGTCGCTAGAGATAATTACGGTCGCTTATATGACCAATACCCTGATCCCTTTAATGGGGACCACTCTCCTCGCTGCAGTGGAGTTCACCCGGCAATTTGGCATATGAGCTTGATAAATTTAATAGGAAAACAAAAGCGAAGCTTTATTGTAGAGAGAAAGGTAGGACACGAAGTAGACAATCATCCCATGTATCAATATAAACTCGAATACTTCAACCCTAATAACGGTAATGAAAATAGGAAATTGGAAAATAATATTGAGCGAATTGATAGTGATGATCAATTTCAAAAGTATCGTTCATCAAAAGCTAAGTTTATCATCGGTGTAAAAACAACGATGACCTACCTCGATTGGAAACGACCACAAAGATATATTACAGACGATGAAAGCAGGGATAAATTAAACGCAAAAGAAATGCTGTATGACCTTGAGCTTGATGAGAACTATAATATTGTGGGGGGGCAATGGAGAGCCGTGAAAGTAGGCAAACCAAAGATAAATAGACCTAGAAGAAATGGTGCCCCTAGAAGAGATAAACTAAATCACAATCAACCAGACTTTTTCTGGGTTATCACTAAAGATTGGAAACCATTTTTTAAAGAAGTTGATGATCTAGAAACGTGGAAAGATAAAAGTCTTGCTCCACCAGCTTCTTGGTTGGAAGAAGCAAAATCGGCTCATGCTTTTATCTATCACAAAAAATACTCCTATGGCACAGGACAGAAATGTCGTATGTACAATACGAGAACTAGACGATTTAGAGAGGTTAGCTGTGAAATGGAAGAGCCTAGACCTCAACCTTTAGTAAATCTAGTGAATGTTTTAGTTGAACGTTCAAAGTAAATAGCAGTACAATATAGCCTATGAGTAAGTATCTATTTATAGGTGCCCATCCAGATGATATTGAATTTGGATGCGGTGGAACCATTGCAAAATTAATCGAAGCCAAACACCAGTGTATCTTTGTTATTGCTACTAACGGTGAGCAAGGTGACCAAAACACACCTCCAAAAGAGCTATCAGCAATAAGAAGAACTGAGGCCATTGAAGCTGCTAAAAGTCTTGGTATAAAAGATATTGAGTTTTTGGAGCTTCCTGACGGTATGGTCCAAATGACAATTGCCAGTAAAGTTAAATTGATTGAGATTATCCGCCAATACCGTCCGGACTTTGTTTTCACCCATAGTAAAAAAGATAAACACTCAGATCATCAAATTATTCACAAGTTAAGTTTAGATGCGGTCAATATTGCATCTGGCCCCTGGTACTATGAAACCAAAGGAAGGCCCTACGCTGTCAAGAATGTATTGGGTTACGAGGTATGGAGTCCCATCAACGAATTTCAAACTTGTGTTGATATCACTTCCTATATCGATCAAAAAATAGCTGCCTTAGATAAGCACAAAAGTCAGGTCCAAAATTATCCCTACTCGGAAGCGGTCAAAGGACTTGCTAATTACCGTGGTGCTATGGCCCAAGGAGGCGGACTGGCCGAAGTCTTCGAGGTATATCGACTTGACTCAAGTCATGTCTTATAAATAACTTGTAACCAAAATAAGGAATTAATATGAAATTTATAGACCTTTCTTTAGAAAATTACTGTATCAGAAAAAGCACGACCCCATCACAAGTTTGTAATGAGCTAGAAAAATACACTAAAGAAAATATATCCATGTCGCAAATGCTAATTGGAAAGATGGAAGCTTCGCTACTGGGTTTTCTTATTAGATCTAACCACGTTAAAAATATTGTAGAGTTTGGTACCTATACTGGTTATAGTGCCCTTGCCATGGCAGAGCAGTTACCAAATGACGGGAAAGTCTACACCTTTGATATCGACGAAGAAAATGCCAAAATTGCCAGGGAGTTTTGGAGTAAATCAGAGCATGGAAATAAAATAACCCAAATCATTGGGCCTGCGCTAGAGTCAATTAAAGAAATTGACTTTGAAATCGATCTTGCTTTTATCGATGCCGATAAAGGTAATTACTCAAATTATTTAACGGAGACATTGAAAAAGCTATCCCATCGTGGAGTCATTGTTGTGGATAACGTTTTATGGAGTGGAAAAGTTCTTGAAACAGCTCCAAAAGATGAATCTACTCGAGCAATTCAGGCCCTAAATAATTTAGTTAAGGATAGCCCAGAACTCTATGGTACTCTACTCCCGGTAAGAGACGGAATGTTTCTTATTACTAAGGTTAAGGCTTAAAATCCCGTGCCATCAGGGTCTTTCTTCCTTCTCGATGGGCATTTTGAATTGCTTTATTGCACTCCTCTCTTAAGAAATCAGAGAGTGTCGGAATCACATCTGAAGAAGTATTGAGCCCAGACTTGGCCTTGACATAGTTCTTTAGTTTAGAAACCACGACTAACACATCATCAGTATTAATATGATCTGAAGCTTCTGTGGTTGAATCTTTTTTGGCGGATACCATCCTTACCTTGGGAGCATTCTTTTCCTGAGCTTCCCACTCTTGCCTTGTTGGGGAGTGATACTCTTCAGCTCCAGCTGACTTATGTCCCATTATTGATCTATGCACATCCCAACATTCAACAGAACAAAATTGGGCCGGTGCCCTTTTTTTATCACAAGAACTTACAGAGCATTTATAATATTTAGTGGAAAAGCCAATTTCCTTTTTACAAACAATACATTTACGCCAGAAAGCTTGACTCATGAAATCTCTCCCTCATTTAAACCTATAACCAAGTTTCTAAAAGATCTCTAAACTTAAACCTAGCTTCCTTAAGCTCAGTGCTATCTCTCATATTCATTGATCTTAGGTCGTCACAATGAGCTGCTCCTTCAATTAGGTAGTAATCATTACTGGAGTTAACACCGCCGCTAGGAAGTATAGACAAATTCATCCATGGGTCAGTGGATCCATTAGTAAATAGAATATTACTCACCTTAGAAGCATCTAAAAGTGGAAGATAAAAATTATTATTTATGTGACGAGTATCAACAGGCTTAGTTAAACCAAACAAACGATTACAAATGTCATTATGATAATCAAGGTCAATTAGGCTTGATCTTGTACTATTTTTACTGTCGGCCACTTGCCAATAACCATACTCAGTACAACTTTGATACAGCCACTGTCTCATACCAAAACCATTGATATAATCATTTGGATCTGTACTCGTGGCAGATCCAATACTAATCTGCTCAGCAGTTAATCCCCAAGCACCTAAAATATAGCGTCCAAAACTTGCATACCCCTCAAGTGGAGTTTTCCCTTTTTCTAAATGAGAACAAAGGTTTTTCACGTACCCGTATTGAGCAGCAATGGCCCCTATATCAGCAACTACATATAAGAAATCAACTGGGTTTTTAACCACTTGAGAATTAAATAATGCTTTAATCTTCTTAAGACGTGAGGGATGCTTAAGTGAAGCTTCAATTTCGGCTACCGCTTTTCTCATTAGACCAGCACATCTAGTTCCTACAACTTTAGTCACATGGGCATCATATTCGTTAAACTCTGCCTTTGCCTTTACTGGTGCCGATGAAGCAAGTGCCCCAACCACTAGATCAGGATATTTCAACCTATAGTAAGCAGCGAGGTTTCCAGGGTAAGACCCCCCTATTGCCACCCACTTGCCATTAAAGCTATTTTTTTGACTGAGGTATTTTTGAAAGCTTGCTAAGTCTTCTACAGCTTGGTAAGTTGAAAGATATTTCATATTTTTTGTAGTTAATTTATCAAAAGGTTGACTCTGTCCATAGTAGCGATGCTCGAGGGCAACGATTACGGCATTAAATCTTTTAGCATAATCAACAATTGCTCCTCTTCCCACGGAACTAGCATGGCAGGTAGACTCACCACAGATATAGAGAAGAACTGGAGAGGCAGAACTCATTGCATAAGAAGTGTTAATATAGTAGCGCTGCTTAAATGTTTGTTGATTATTTTTATCGAAGTGATCTAGTCTTTGGTCCATCCAATTAGTAACAACTGGAATCTGGATCGATTTATTTTCTTGTAAATTATTGTTTAGAAGTCTTTTATAATAAAACTCTTTATAATCTGCTAAAGCAGAGAAGCTAATAACAAAAACTGCTATCGTAGTAATGAAACGTTCCATATAATCTCCTCGTGTGAATGAGAAGTTATACCTTAATTGAAATTTATAGAAAAGTGCCTGATTATTTTTACAATACTGATCGTAAGTTATTGAATCTAGAAGGCTTAAGCTGCTTTTTTCTTGCGAGAAGGTGCCAGCAATTCGAGGATGCCAGTAAGAGGTAAAGGCTTACTGTAGAGATAGCCCTGCATATAATCGCAACCGAAATCTTTTAACATGGCCCACTCTTTTTGTTGCTCAACCCCCTCAGCAATGACTTCGAGGTTTAGAGACTTTGATAGTCCTACTAAAAACTTCACGATATTTCTGGATTTTTCATCTTTAATCATTTTATCGACAAAAGATTTATCAATTTTTAAACTGTTTACCTCTAAGTTTGCTAGGTAGCTCAAACTAGAAAACCCCGTTCCAAAATCATCTAAGGCCACATTAAATCCATATTTTCTTGCTACTTTGATCCAGTCGTAAACAAGCGTTCCACCGATTAAAACTCGCTCGGTAATTTCAAGCTTTATCTCGCTGGGTTTTAATTTATTTCTTTTTGTGGCATCGGTAAGCACATTGAAAAGATGTTTATCATTAAACTGCTTAGCCGCAATATTAATACTCACAAAAAGATTATCTGTGTTTTTACCCGCGGCCCTAAGTTCATTTTTTAAATGAGCAAAGTCGCTAGTTACACGATAGATTATCCATTGTCCCATAGGGATGATCAGTGAAGTCTCTTCTGCAATACCCATAAAAATATCAGGACGAACCATTCCTCTCTCTGGATGATTCCATCGCATGAGTGCCTCAAAGCCTGCAACTTTTTTAGTCTTAAAATCAAGTATGGGTTGATAGTGCACATCAAACTCTTCGTTTTCCAAAGCTGCTCGCATACTTTTTTCAAATTTAATTTTTTCTACAACCTCGGCTTTCTTTTTAAAATCGTTGAGATTGATAACCTGGCTATGTGTTTGTTCTAACTCTTCAGGACTCATCAGTCCTATAGAGCCTCTTAATCTGTCCATTAAAATAGTTATTAGGAATCTAACTATGGGGTCAGCTTCATCAACTCTTTCATTTAATTGTTCCTTAGAAACT
Organism: Bacteriovoracaceae bacterium; assembly: GCA_041631355.1. Classification (GTDB taxonomy): domain Bacteria; phylum Bdellovibrionota; class Bacteriovoracia; order Bacteriovoracales; family Bacteriovoracaceae. Next base: position 13,087 of record JBFKKF010000004.1, read on the forward strand.
TCAATCAGCTGACATGGACTCGCGGCCACAGCTGAGGCGGATCGATCTGATCCATCAATGATTGCCATTTCCCCAAAAATATCCCCATCTCCAAGAAGCGCAACAGGTGTAGTGTTTCCTTCGCTTTCCAGAACCACCTCTACTTGACCCGACTCAATTAAATAGGCACAAGTACCAGGATCACCCTGTTTAAAAATGACTTCGCCCTTGCGGTAAAATTTAAAGAAATTACTGTCGGCCAAATAAAACTCCTTACAGAGTCATATCGGTCAATTATTTAATAAATTTTAGTAATTATTGAGGAAATTTGTGGGCCACGACACTAAGTAGCTAATATTACTTATTGAAATTTCTATCTCGCACTGGACGGTTTCCAGATCTATTATGTGGACGCCTATTACCATCCACATCCCGATTACCTGATCTATTTCCTCTGTGACGGTTTTGGTTGCCATGTCCTTCCCTAGCGTGCCTTCTCTCTTTTTTCTGAGGTAGCCCCTCCTGAGAAAAGTCCTTCATTGGCCCGTAAAACCTTCTGTAGCGACCAGATCTGGCAAAATCACTTTGGTTAGTTAGTCTAAATTGATCAAGGATGTCATTTTTATCGGCACAATTGGCACATATCCACTCAGCATCAATTCTTGGGTTTCTATGCTTAAACCTTTCAACATCAGGTTGAATGGTTTCGCATACTTCACAAAAGTTTCTATGCTCTTGATGTTTTTCAGTCTTGGTTTTTTCCTTTTTCACCTTGCGAACTCGCTCGTTCTCTATTTTTGATGACTGAAAACCTGCCTTTAATAACGCTTCCTTAAGTGACATAAAACTTACCTTTTCATGTTTGTAGCTACGATTTATTCTCCCCTATATTAATTTGTTTTTGTATTTTTTCAATACTTAGAGCAAGTTTTTTTACACTTAAAGCCTGAGCATAATACCACACTGAGGGGCTTCTCACCGTTATAGATTTTATCTATCTCGTGATAGTTTATTAATATTTTATTTTGATCACGAAGCTTTATAAAATATCCCTGTGACAATAACTAATTAAAAATAAAGGAGTTATCCATGATTGAATTAAATGAAGACAACCTAGACCAAGTATTAGCCCAACACGACAAAGTTATGGTGCTCTACGGTGCCGGATGGTGCGGAGTTTGTAGGCTAATCAAGCCAAAATTCTCCCAGCTAGCAAAAGATAATAATGAAATTGCTTTTGTCTACGTCGACGCGGAAAAGTATCCAAACGCAAGACAGCATGCCAATGTTTCCAATCTTCCAACCTTTGCTGGCTTTCACAAAAAAGAATTATTGAGTCAAGGTATGGGAAGTAAGGAAGAAACCTTAAAGGAGATTATCAATGAAGTTGCCAGTCATTAAAAGTGTAAACGAATTCATTGAAAAAAATGATGAAGATTATATCATCGAAACCATTGAGGTTCTGGAACATCTTGGAACCGCCAAAGGTTTAAAAGATGAAGAAGTCGAAGTGATCGCTGAGCTCATATCAAATATGTATGGCGCGATCGAAGTACATAAAGAAGTTAAACAAGGTAAGTGTCAAAAAGACGCCTTAAATGGATTTATGCAAAGAGTACTTGGATCCATTGATCAATAATTAAAACCTCACAGGAGTGTTCAGCTTGAGCACTCCTTTCCTTCCCATTGGCCACCAATTTCTCGATGCAGTTCATAAAATCTTCTCATTTCAATTACTTCAAAATCAAAACTAGTAACAATTATTGCAAAAAAAATTAAATCTTCCGTGACGCCCACTGAGGGGCGCCTTTTCGTGAAACAAAAGGAAAATTCATGGAAGATTTAATCAGGGTGATTAAGTTAGTCTGTCTAGTACTTCAATTTATTGTTTTAGTGCTAGAACTGATTGACTAATCTTTGGGAGGTGTAGTTGACGCTATACCTCCACCTGATTCAATATAATAATTTAAGCTCATTACTAAAATAATATCAACTAAATTTTATTAAAACTGTCTTTATTCACGGACTTAAGAAAGAAGATATGTCACAATAGACCGGTGAATTAAACAAGGAATGATTATGATTGCAGTTATCGGTTGTGGAAATATGGCTAGTGCTATTGTAAAGGGTATTAATGAAAAGTATCCAGAAGTAAGTTTTCTAACCTACACCCCAAGCTTTACTCGAGCACAAAAACTCGCAAACTCAGTTCAAGGAAAAGCGGTAAAAAATCTAAAAGAATTAGATGCAGCAGAGATTTTAATAATTGCTTGTAAGCCCCAACAGTTTAATCAATTCGTTAATGATTTTAACCAAGCTTTTGACTTAAAAAACAAACTCATTGTTTCTATCATGGCGGCCATAGACAGCGATACCATCGCAAAAAAACTCAATTCAAAAAATATTATTCGCATTATGCCTAATACTCCCGCTCTTATTGGTAAAGGAATCAGTCTTATGTATGCTGCAGGCGGAGTTAGTCATTCCCACAAAGATTTGATAGAAAAATATTTTTCCGCATGCTCTGAAGTCTACCCGTTAAAAAGTGAAAAAGAATTTGATGAAATCACCACCATCTCTGGTTCAGGCCCGGCCTATGTTTTCTATTTTGCTAAAACTTTGGCGGATAAATTACAAACCCTGGGACTTGAAGACCAGCTAAGTAGAAAAATGATTACTCAGCTATTTGAGGGTGCTATTGATCTCATTAAACAAGATCAATCTAAAAGCCTAGATAAGCTTATCTCAGAGGTGACTTCAAAAGGAGGAGTTACCATTGAGGCCATAAAAACCTATCAAGATAAGAATCTAGATCAAATTACCAATGATGCAATTGATGCTGCAATAAAGCGCTCCAATGAAATCACTCAAGAATTTAAAAACTAAATTACTTCTTAGACTTTTAGCTCTTTCTTCCCTAAGATAGTTCTATGGAAGAATTAAACGAAGTATATATAAGTCAAAATGTCGCAATCCTAGTTGATGGAAATAATATCGAAAGAAGTATCGATGGGGCCTTTAATATCAAAGGCAGTGGGATGCTAAACTTTGATACCATTATTCCCAAACTTCTAGGAGATAGGGCCCTTAATCGGCTTATCTACTTTCGAGAAGGAAAAAGTATATCCTCGAAACTTGCTGAAAGACTTCATCAAAATTATCATGGCTCGGTCAATCCGTGTCATAAATCAGCTGATATCCCACTAACTATTAAAGCAACTCAACTGGCCAATAAAGTCGACTGTATTATTATCCTCTCGGGAGATTCCGATTATATAGAGCTGGTAAAGCATCTTAAAAACGAAGGTGTTAGAGTTGAGATATGTGCCGTAGAAGAAAACACCGCCCAGGCCTTAATTAACGAGGCTGAGTATTTTCACCCAATCTTAAAGTCAGATGTATTTGTTTACAATGCTCCAAGTAAAGGCCCTAGGAAATCTAATAAAAAGAAGTCTTAACAGGTACTTACAAAGAATTAACAATTGTTAATTCCCTTGTCTTTCCCCACTACTAGCTGCTATCATAATAGATAGGAACTTTTTGGAGAGAATCATGGGACATACATTCAAATACCACCTAAGAAACCTATCATGGTTAAATACTCTATTTTTACTACTAACTCCCCCCGCATCTATCACCCTTACTATTTTATGGGTCTATTTTGATGGCTTTGACTGGAGATTAGTGGCCTTAGGAATTTTCTTTTATATTTTATCCGGTATTTCTATTACTGCAGGTTATCACCGCTTGTTTGCCCATAGGGCCTATGAAGCTCACCCAATTGTGAGAATCTTTTTTCTTATCTTTGGTGCGGCCGCTTTTCAAAACTCCATATTAAAGTGGGCCAGTGATCACAGAATCCATCATTCCCAAGTTGATACCCATAGAGATCCGTACAATATTCAAGAAGGATTTTTCTATGCCCATATGGGTTGGATTCTCTTAAAAAGAAATAACTCCTTTATCCCCCGCTTTGTTCCAGATTTAATGGCGGACAAATGGGTCATGCTTCAGCATAATCATTATTTTAAAATTGCTGGCTTCTTTGGAATAATTCTTCCTACTTTGCTAGGATGGTTTTTCTTTAACTCCTTTTTAGGAGGACTAGCGGTTGGTGCGCTATTAAAGGTTGTCCTTCTCCACCATAGTACCTTTTTTATAAACTCTCTTTGTCATTATATTGGAACCACACCTTATACCGATACAAACTCGGCAAAAGATAGCTGGATTATGGCCCTATTAACATTTGGAGAGGGCTATCATAATTTTCATCACTATTTTTCTTCCGACTATAGAAACGGCATTCGCTGGTTTCATTTTGATCCAACAAAATGGCTAATTCAGATGCTTGAAAAAATAAAACTAGCATCAAAACTTAGAAGAACTCCCGACTTTAAAATCTTGCAAGCGAAGTTACAAATGAAGCTTAATATGGCCAAAAATATTGAGCGCTTAGATGAAATCAGAATTCGCGAACTCACCAAACTAAAAGACAAAGCCATTGAATCCATGAAGCAATTGGAAGATCTCAAAGCTCAGTACAATCAGGCCAAAGAAAAGCTTCCAAGCATTAATTTGATTGAATTAAAAAGGCAGATGCGACTAGCTAAGATTGAGTTTCAAACTAGTGTTGAGAAGTTTAATTTGTTGATGAATCCCAATTTACAATTGTCTTAAGGATTTGGTTCAGTATCTGTTGACAGGTAGACTTTTGAAGTTCCTCCTGAGAAAGTGTATGTATGAGGTAGAGAAATTTTATCCATATAGCCTTGATAACTGGCATTATTAAATGTCTCTACACATTCCTCATTAGCTTCACATAAATAATTAAAGTTTTTATTTGGATCTGGTTCTGATTCGAACTCACCAAGTTCTTTTGCTTCTAATAAAAAAGAAGTTAATGTCGGAAACCCACCATTATCAAAAGTATGCACGTACTCATTAAAAGTACTTGTTAAGTGATAATCGTAAAGATTTGGTCCATTACTAATAAGTCTCCAATCATATACATCACAACTTCCCCCTCCGACACATGCACCTCTAAGATCACTTGCATTATTTCCCCATAGTTCAAATAAATGAGAGATACTAGTTAGGTAACCATCGACTGAAGCTTTTAGCGAGTCTGCCGTATTCCCAGTCAAATTAAGTGCACCTACAAAATCATTCTTTAAACTAGAAACTGATCCTGTCGCACTACAAGTACGTGTTCCCGGTTGTTCAGAACAGATATCATCATCAACTCTTAAATCACCAAAATCCCCACTCACTTCATAATGAATATTTATATTAGAGTCTGATACCGCAATACTTCTAAATACATTACCTGAGAAAAAGAGATTAATCCCAGTATCAGCATTTAAAATGGCACCATTTAAAATACTATTGGCAGAACTTCCGTTAAATATATACACCCCATCTGCGATTATATTTGCCACGGTGAAATCTTTTAAAACATTATTAGAGGCATTTGAAAAAACAATGCCGTTAGGAGCATTGGCCACAGTGATTCCTACTAAAATATTATCATTACTACCACTTGTACCTGCAAATTTAATCCCAGCATCAGGCAAGCTAGTGCTACCCTCAATTTGCCCAATACTTATATTATGAAGCTTATTTTTGAATGCATCAATTAAGAGTAAGCCTGATCCTTGATGACCTATTGCCTGAAATTCATCTATGACATTATTGCTCCCACCATCAATACGTAACCCACTTTTCGATACACTTGAACTGGTATGAAAGACCATATTTGAGTTAGAGTTAACAAGTCTTATACCTGTACTACTAAATGCAGAAGGATCATAAATATCAACAATTCTATTTCCAATAATTTGATTTTGGTGACTTTGTACCGCTAATATTCCTTCTCTTAAGAATTTATGCATTGAAGAATTATAAATTTTTGAGTGAGTTACATTAAATAGGCCAATAGCAACGGGAATTCTTTCTGGTGTTCCAGCATTGTCGTACTCTCCAAAAACATCAGATTCAAACCAAAAATGTTTTACTGGCGTCCCATTATTAGACACAACAAACATTGCTCTTTCTGGACTGTTAAGTGTCGTCGTACTACCAGACTGTCGATCAACATTATTGGCACCACTAGAGCCGACAAAGCTTGCTCCAGGAAGACTTACAATTGAAATTGAGTTGGCATTGATAATATAGTTATCAATGACTTTATTTGCCAAGCTGTTAACGTAAATGCTTCCAGGACTTGAAAGAACTGTAGGACTCGTGGGAATAGATTGAACAGTATTTCCCCAAATGCTTGACGAAGGAAGTGATGAAATTGTACCTCCTCCAACAATGTCTGGACCTGTAATATTAACAGCAAGACTATTCCATCCTGTGGTATTAACTAAATCTTTTAAACCTTTACCTGGAACAAAACCTGCTGTTCTGAACCTTACCGGAAGAGAGAAGTCATCGCATTCCCAGTTAAAAACTCCTAGGGAATCACTTAGTGAATACCCAGAGCATGATGAAATACCATTAATAGTTACTTCCAACATCTCACCACCGTGATAGCATTTGTCCGTAGAGCTTCCTCCACAGGCAATAGGGTTTCCACTGCCGTCAAAAGCAATATAATCTCCCCAGCCTGAAACAAACTCTAAGGCAATAGCTGGCTCAATATAAGTATAAGTATATGTAGCCTCCGAACTGAAATTTCCCGCAAGGTCACAAGCAATGACTCTTAGCTGTTTCTGTTCTCCATCCCCTGTACCTACTGGTATACCAACACTCGAACCAAACTGGGCTGAGCCGCAAAATGGTGTGCTTCCGTTTGTTGTATAATAATAATCA
>JBFKKF010000005.1:0-19129 GCA_041631355.1 Bacteriovoracaceae bacterium
GTTGAGGCCCTTTATAAGTTATAATTCCTCTTTTATGTAACAAAGAGAAATACTCTGCACCAACCGCTACTTCTAATTCTTTCTTGTTAAAAAAACTCTCGGCTCGCAAAACACCACTTGGCAACAAAAGTATAAACATCATCCATAATTTCATAGATACCTCTATTTATTCAAAAACACTTAAAAACTCTCCATAACCTTCTTTTTTTAAGTCCGACTTTTTAATGAACCTTAAAGAAGCTGAATTTATACAGTAACGTAACCCAGTTGGCTTAGGCCCATCGGTAAAGACATGACCCAAGTGAGAATCACCGTGTTTTGAACGAACTTCAGTTCTTGACACAAAAAGCTTGGTATCAGTTTTTTCAATAATATTATTTTTTACAAGTGGTCTGGTAAATGAAGGCCATCCAGTACCTGATTTAAATTTATCCTTAGAGCTAAAAAGCGGCTCACCTGAAACAATATCCACATAGATCCCTTCTTCTTTATTATCCCAGTATTTATTTTCAAAAGGTCTCTCTGTCGCATCCTCTTGAGTAACTCTAAACTGTAAATCAGTTAATTTATCTTTTAACTCTTGGGCAGAAGGCTTAAAGTATTTCTTCTCAGAAGTTTTATTTCCAAAACTAATTTTTTTTCCTATCCAGTACTTTTTAATATAATCATCCCTTCCAGAGGCAGCTCGATAATATTTGTACTTGGCTTTTGTGTACAAAGACCGCTTGTAGAAATCTTGATGATAGTCTTCTGCTGGATAGAAAAACTCATACTTTCTAATTGGAGTTACAATCTTTTTTGGCAATATCTTTAAACTATCCAATTGTTCTTTAGACGCTTGGGCAAGTTTTTTTTGTTCTTCATTATGATAAAAAATTGCAGTAGTGTACTGGTGACCACGATCAACAAATTGCCCTCCAGCATCAGTTGGGTTGATATTAGTCCAAAACACCACGAGTAGATCGTTATAGCTGACCTTTGTAGGATCATATATGACTTGAACGACCTCTAAATGTTTCGTCTTGCCACTTGCGACCTGTTTATAAGAAGGTGCTTTAATCTTTCCCCCTGAAAAACCAGATATTACAGACTTTACTCCCTCAAGTTTTTCAAACGGCGGCTCCATACACCAGAAGCAGCCACCAGCAAAAGTCGCTTGTTGATATTCTGTTGCCTGTGAAGTTATTGAAAGAGCACAACTTAAAATTATTAGAATGAACCTACTCATACCTTCCTCCTGTTGCCTGAAAAACTTCAAATGTCTTTGAATCTAAGACCCAAAAGGCCAAAGTCTTATTTTGAAATTTTGAAGGCTTTAGATTTTTAAACTCACATTGGAAATTATTACCGCTTTTCTTTGCGCTAGCACTTAATAATTCAGTTATCACAAAATTCTCTTGCAATGTTTTTCCTCTATTTTCTCCAGAGGAGACAACTGTTGAGTGTCCACTTTCCAATACTGCAAACTGACATTTAACTGAACCAATATCTTTATGCATAGAATTATATGTCAAAGTCCACTTCTTTTTGGACTCATCCAGATTAGCAGATAAATTGCCCACTTTCTTTCTTGAGGTCACCACATAGTTTGTACCGATCCCCCGCCATGACCGAAAATCTTTACCATTCAAAATAACTTGTGGCGTGTACACTCCACTTCCTGTGACTTGACTGAACTTACGCTGGCGTTTTGAAAATTGCACTTTTGAAAACTTATCTTTCCAAGAAAGGTGATTCCAGTAGGTCACATGATAGGCCACGGGAACAACCTTTTTCCACAATAATTTATGTTCTACCAATTCCCCTAGCCATCTTTCCGCGCTTGGACAACTAGAACAAGATTGCGAAGTGTATAGCTCTAATAAATTAACTTGCTCAGTACCAGAGTTAAAACTTAGCTCTTTGGCGAAAACATTAAATGAAAACAGCATGAATATAACTAAAATTCTCATATCTATTAGTGTATGGAGAAAATGAATTATTACAACAAATCTTAATTAATCTAATCGTGACGATACCAATGCAGCTAAGCCTCTGAAATAACGATGTAAAATGTATAACTTAGATTCGTCATTCACGATAATCTATGTTATGAAGTGGCTAAATTTTATGCTAAGGATATCAATATGTTACTTGTAAATAATGTCTCAAAAAGCTTTGGGGGACAAAAATTATTCGATGAAGTTAATATTAAGTTCACCCATGGAAACTGCTACGGACTTATTGGGGCCAATGGTGCTGGAAAATCTACTTTTTTGAAAATTCTCTCAGGAGAACTAGATGCGCAAACTGGATCAGTTGATATTACTCCAGGTGAGCGATTATCCGTTCTCAAGCAAGACCATTATGCCTACGAAGATTTTCCTGTTCTACAAACTGTTCTTATGGGCAATGAACGTCTTTATGAAATAATGCTAGAGAAAGATAAGATTTATGCCAAAGAAGATTTCACGGATGAGGATGGAATTAGAGCTTCGGAACTTGAGGCCCAATTTGCAGAATTAAATGGTTGGGAAGCCGAGTCTGAAGCAGGAAGTATACTTGCAGGGCTTGGCCTGGGAACAGAGTATTTAGATAAACTTATGAAAGATTTAACTGGTGGAGAAAAGGTAAAGGTTTTATTGGCCCAAGCGCTAATTGGTAGTCCTGAAATTCTACTTCTTGATGAGCCTACAAACCACCTAGATATTGCATCAATTCAATGGCTAGAAAATTTTATTCTCGATTTCAAAAATACTGTCATTGTCGTCTCCCATGATAGACACTTTTTAAACAAGGTGTGTACACATATTGCTGATATCGATTATCGAAAGATCAATATTTATACTGGAAATTATGATTTCTGGAGAAAGTCTTCTGAGCTGGCCCAACAGCTGCGAGCAAATGAAAAGAAAAAAGCAGAGGACAAGGCAAAAGAGTTAAAAGCATTTATTCAGAGATTTAGTGCCAATGCTGCCAAATCAAAGCAGGCCACATCTAGACAAAAACAATTGGAACGGCTTGAACTCCATGATCTCCCCGTTTCAACACGAAAGTACCCCTTTGTTAGTTTTAAGCAAAACAGAGAAGCCGGAAACGATATCTTGAAAGTTGATGGGATTTCTAAAACTATTGATGGTGTTAAGTTGTTAGATAATATTAGCTTCACACTTAATAAGGGAGAGAAGCTGGCCCTCCTTAGTGAAAACGACCTTGCACTTACCACTTTGTTTCAAATATTAAATGGTGAAATGGAAGCCGACTCGGGTGAGTATAAGTGGGGGGTAACTATCACTAAAGGATATATGCCAAGTGATAACTCAAAGTTTTTTAACGATGGAAAACATAACTTGATTGACTGGCTTAGACAGTATTCAGAGGATCAATATGAGTCTTTCATTCGTGGCTTTCTAGGTAAGATGCTTTTTACTCAAGAAGAATCACTCAAGAAAACCAATGTCCTTTCGGGTGGAGAAAAGGTTCGTTGTATGCTCGCAAAGCTTATGCTTTCAGGGGCAAATGTCTTAATGCTTGATGGCCCAACGTCTCACTTAGACCTGGAAAGCATCACTGCTTTGAACGACGGCTTAATTGATTATAAGGGCTCTATGCTCTTTACCTCTCATGACCACGAATTTATGCAAACGGTAGCCAATAGAATTATTGAGATCAAAGACGGAAAACTTTTATTTGATGAATCAACTACCTATGATGAGTTTATTGAGAAACGATATAAGTAAAGCTAGCCCTCCAATAAATAATCAATATAGGACTTATCTAATAAGTCCTCTTCTTTTATTTTAAAAGCACTCATCAACTCAATTACTTTTTTCACTTCTCGTTCTTCATCCTTTGATGAGTTCTCATTATATACAGCCTCAAACTCGATAAATGTTCCTAACTCTTTAACTTCATCCAAATGAACACGAATATTATCAATTAAAAAGACTTCTCTTTTTTTATCAACTATCATTATCGTCCCTAAAATTTCATTCATGATAGATTTCAAGGACTCTACATCACTTACTGGCAAGACAGAGTAACTGCTTTTCATAGGTCCTTTTGAGTAATCTTTGTGGTAGGGAATCAATTGAGCTTCTTGGTTGTTTATCTCTCGTAACTTTAATCGTCCTTTTTTAGTACTAAAGTAAGTGTCAATCTGGTGAAGCTCTCCTAGGTACTCACTTTGAAGTTTCTTCGCCATCACTTTGGCAGTTGTCATATCCGAACATCTTGCCTTAATTTCTATATTTGGCATAATCTTTCCTTATTTCTGTCAGCTTGAAAACTTCTTCCTGGTAAGCTAGTATTCAAACACACGCCTATGAATTATTAATTATCATCAAGGAGTAGCTTTGTCTCACCTTACCGACGAAAATAACGCAACTAAAAAAATCACATTAGCACAAAAGCTGGAAAGAGCTGAAACACAAGCGCGAGAGGCGGCCATCAAAGAGCGGCCTAAGTTTTATGGACTGCAAATACGTCCCACGGCTTCTTTGTTTGACGATGCGGGTAAATTAGAACCAGGACAAAATAACTGGTCAGGGATGGGCTTTGATATCCACCCTCAAGTCACTTTCATCTCTACTCTAGTGCTGGCAGTATTTGTCGTTTTAAGCTTAATGTTTCAAGAAGATGCTGCTCGAATCTCTAGCTCATTGATGGAGACAATATCTTCAGGAGCCGGTTGGTTTCTTATACTAGCAGTAAATATTGTCATAATTGCAATTGTTTACTTTGCTTTCTCCAATCTGGGCAAAATAAAGATTGGAGGAAATGATGCTAAACCAGAGTTTTCGACACTCGGGTGGTATGCCATGCTACTTTCAGCTGGCATGGGAATTGGTCTTATGTTTTGGTCTGTTGGAGAACCTATTTATCACTTAGGTAATCCTTCACCGATGTTTGGGGATATTGCGGCAGGCTCTGCAGCTGCAGCACAAGCATCTATGGGGGTAACATTTTTCCATTGGGGTTTACACCCTTGGGCCATTTACGCTTTAGTTGGTCTGGGACTTGCTTTTTTCGCCTATAATAGAGGATTACCACTAACAATCAGATCCATCTTTTATCCTATTCTTGGAAATCGTATCTATGGATTCTGGGGAAATTTAATTGATGTTTTATCTGTACTTGCAACACTCGCTGGACTTGCAACCTCTTTGGGCCTAGGTGTTCAACAGGTAAATGCAGGACTTAATTATTTATTTGGTGTTGAAATTTCTACAGGTATTCAAGTTGTCCTAATTATCGTCATTACTTTAATTGCAACTCTGTCTGTTGCTGCTGGGCTTGACGGTGGAGTAAAAAGATTATCAGAGATCAATATGGGCATCGCTGGCCTCTTTATGTTGTTTCTAGTTGTCGTTGGCCCAACCATTTATCTCTTGTCTGGCTTCACTCAAAATATTGGTTTTTACTTAACGAAATTACCTCAAATCAGTTTATGGACAGAAACCTTTAGGGAATCAAACTGGCAAGGCTCCTGGACAGTATTTTACTGGGCCTGGTGGATTTCTTGGTCACCTTTCGTTGGCATGTTTATCGCACGAATCTCCAAAGGACGTACTGTAAGAGAGTTTTTAGTGGGAGTTATGATTGTTCCTACCCTGCTTTCATTTATTTGGATGTCTGTTTTTGGTGGTTCGGCAATTTACTTACAAACAACTGGGCAAGCAAACTTAATTTCAGCGGTTGAAGCAAATGTGTCAACTGCACTATTTGAAATGCTAAAGTATTTTCCCTTAACAGAAGTTTTATCATTTATTGGTATATTATTAGTCACAATCTTTTTTGTAACTTCCTCTGACTCAGGATCTCTTGTCGTTGATCACCTTACCTCAGGAGGAAAATTAGACTCTCCTGTACCGCAAAGAATTTTTTGGGCCATTATGGAGGGGCTTGTAGCCGCTGTTCTTCTTATTGGTGGTGGACTCAAAACACTACAAACTGCTTCCATTGCAACTGGTCTTCCTTTTACATTTGTCTTACTGGTAATTATTTATTCCTTGTATATAGATCTCAAGCAAGAAGTGTATGTGGAAGAAACAATCAAGAAAAAAATACTTGAAGTTGAAAGAGAGCATATTATTGAGGAGTCTATTGTTGAAGCTCTTGATAATGAAAGCTAAAACCCAAATCTCAAAAAGAGGATAAAGCTAAAAGTCTCATTTAAGATCAAATGCCTGGACCAATCATTTATTCATTAATGTTGGTCAGGTATTGGCCACCAATACACTATTAGAAACCAAGTAATCTGCTACAATAAAAGTAAAACCTTATACTTCACACAGACAATACTTATATTAAGTTAGATTTCATTTTTAATGCATCTCTTTTTCTTTAAAATAAAGCACCAAAACTAGAATTAAAATCAAAACAAGGGGTATTTATGTGGGGAACAAGTAATAAAGATTGGTGGCCCAATCAATTAAATCTGAACATTCTAAGGCAACACTCAGAAAAAACAAACCCGATGGGAAAAGAATTTAACTATGCCCAAGAGTTTAAAAAACTAGATTTGAGTGCAATAAAAAAAGACATCAATACAATGATGACAGTATCCCAAGATTGGTGGCCGGCCGACTATGGACATTATGGACCACTTTTCATTCGTATGGCCTGGCATAGTGCTGGTACCTATCGAACAAGTGATGGCCGAGGTGGAGCCAATACTGGGAATCAAAGATTTGCTCCATTAAATAGTTGGCCCGATAATGGAAACCTGGACAAAGCAAGAAGACTTCTTTGGCCTATCAAACAAAAATACGGAAATAAAATTTCCTGGGCAGACCTTATGATCCTAGCGGGAAATTGTGCTATGGAGTCTATGGGATTTAAAACCTATGGCTTTGCAGGCGGGAGAGAGGATATATGGCAGTCAGAACAGGACGTATATTGGGGAACTGAGACAGAGTGGCTCGGAGACAAACGTTATCAAGGTGAAAGAGAATTAGAAAAACCTCTCGCAGCGGTTCAAATGGGTCTTATCTACGTTAACCCCGAGGGACCAAATGGAGAGCCAGATCCAGTTGCCTCTGGAAGGGATATTCGAGATACTTTCGAGAGAATGGCCATGAATGATGAGGAGACCGTCGCCTTAGTGGCCGGTGGCCATACTTTTGGAAAATGTCATGGCGCTGCTCCTGACTCAAATTTAGGTAGAGAACCTGAAGGTGCGCCAATTCAAGAGATGGGTCTAGGTTGGAAGAATAAATCTGGAACAGGAAAAGGACCAGATACAATTACTTCCGGTATCGAAGGTGCGTGGAAACCAAACCCAACAAAATGGGATAGTGGTTATTTAAAAGTTCTCCATAAATACGAATGGGAAAAAGTAAAGAGTCCAGCTGGGGCATGGCAATGGCACCCTATCAATTGCGAAGAGCAAGATATGGTAGTAGATGCTCATGATAAAACAAAAAAACATCGCCCTATGATGACAACTGCAGATCTTGCCCTGAAGTTTGACCCTGAGTATGAAAAAATCTCTAAACGCTTCCTAGAAAACCCTGAAGACTTTAGAGAGGCGTTTGCAAAAGCGTGGTTCAAGCTTACACACAGAGATATGGGTCCTAAGACTAGATATCTTGGAAAGGAAGTTCCTGCGGAAGATCTTATCTGGCAAGACCCAATCCCAAAGCTTAACCACGATCTTATAAATGATAGTGATATCACAGCATTGAAGTCAAAGATTCTCGATTCAGGTCTCTCTGTTTCACAACTTGTGACTACCGCTTGGGCATCAGCTTCAACTTTTAGAGGATCAGATATGCGTGGGGGTGCTAATGGAGCGCGAATTCGACTTGCCCCTCAAAAAGATTGGATGGTCAATCAGCCTTCTCAACTCAAAGAAATTTTGGAAACCCTCGAAAAAGTTCAAAAGAGTTTTGATAAGCCTGTCTCTCTTGCAGATTTAATAGTACTTGGTGGTTGTGCCGCCATTGAAAAAGCAGCTAAAAATGCTGGACACAATATAACGATTCCGTTTACTCCTGGTCGAATGGATGCTACTCAAGAGCAAACTGATGTAGACTCCTTTGCAGTACTTGAACCTGAAGCGGATGGCTTTAGAAATTACTTAAAGAAGAAATTCACCATTCCAACGGAGCAACTTCTTATTGATAAGGCCCAACTTCTAAACTTAACCGCACCAGAGATGACTGTCCTTATCGGTGGAATGAGAGTTTTAGGAGCTAACTGGGATAAATCCAGTCACGGCATACTCACTGATAAGGTTGGAAGCCTAACCAATGACTTCTTTGTAAATCTTTTAGACATGAATACTGACTGGAGCACAACTGACGACAATGATGAAATCTTTAAGGGGGTAGAAAGATCCAATGGAAGTGAAAAGTGGACTGCAACCAGAGCTGACCTTATCTTCGGATCTAATTCTGAACTTAGAGCAATATCAGAAGTTTATGCCCAAAATGATTCGACTGAAAAGTTTGTAAATGATTTTGTTCATGCCTGGAATAAGGTTATGAACCTCGATCGATTTGACTTATAAGTTATCTTAAAAAGCTCAATAACAAGGGGCAGACATATGTTTGCCCCTTCTTAATTTAATTGAACTCTTTATTCACTAAGTCTACATTTAAGCTGGCATATTCGAAAAGTTACGCAGATGAATAGAAAACGAGAGTACTCTTATAAGATTTTTAAGAATTAGACTGAACTTTCTTAGAATACCCAATATAGCCCAACAAAGTAGGGCCCCCCACTTTAAAGCTAAAGCCAGGTAAAACTTTTCTTGCAAAGATTGATTTCAAAAAGCCCCAATTAAACCTTGGTCCTATTCCGACAATATTTTGGGGAGTGAGTTTATTGGCGAGCATGATGGCTTTAAGTTCTCTGGGTTTAATAAATAAATGCAGTACATGTAAATGCTTAGGCGTATTAGGAACAAACCACTCCATGAACTTGATGACTATAAGCCAAGAGAGAAAGTTTCGATTAAAAGTATGAAAGAAAAAAAGACCTTCTGGTTTCAAAATACGAGCACACTCGGCAACTACCTCTTCAGGTCTCTCTACATGTTCTAAAAAATCCATTGCACACACAATATCCATAGAAGCAGTCTCATAAGGAAGCTTACAGGCATCTCCTAAAACATATTCAACTTTGTTTGTTGTATCTTTTGCTTTTGCGACTTCTAAGCTTGATTTAGAGGCATCAAGCCCATATACGTGAGCATATCTTGGGGCCAAATAATTTGTTAAAAAACCTGCCCCACAACCAATATCCGCAATTTTTAAATCCTTTGTTGAAAAATTTTTATTGATGGTTTGTTCTACCCAAGGATTCTTGGCCATTTGTTCTACTCGCAAAACTGCGATGGGATCACTATCGGCAGTATACCAGTCTTCTCCGAGGTGATTATAATAATCATTATTAACTTTAGGCTTCACTGAGCTTTCTTTGATAAAATTCCAATAAAGAATTTGATATAGCATAAAGACGAAGATGATTGCTATCTGTATTTGAATAATCGTGTTGAATCCATTTTCCCAGGCCAGCCATAATCCATATAAGGCCACTGGATGGAATAGAAAAAGGACAGCATGTAACCACTGCTCCCCACCACCACACTCTTTGGCATGCACCAGTTCGTCTTTAGTCACCAGAAGACTTGAGAAAACACAGATACCGATAAAAACGAAAGTATTTTCAAAAAATTGGGTATAAACAAAAGGCAGGAGAAAAAATAACGAATCAATTGGATGCCCCACTCGCTCCCATCTGTTTAATCCCCTTGCATGATGAAATTTAAATTCATCAAAAAGCATCAAAATTCCCTGACTAACCCAAAGACTTACAATTAGTGCCTGCATAGTTTTAAGATCATCCCTGTTATGGTTAAGCCCGGCCCAAAAGCCACTGTAGCAATATATGTATTTGACTTAATATCTTTGTCTTTCACAATTTCATTCCAGATATGTGGAATAGTGGCCGAGGACATATTCCCTCTGGTTTTTAAAATCGCTTTAGAATGTTTGACTTGATTATCTGTGAGCTTTAGTACCTTTTCAACCAGCTCAATAATCTTTGGACCACCTGGATGAACAGCAAAAATCACATCATCTTTGTCCTGATCAAAGTTCAAGCCCGCATCAACAAATACTTCACGCATATAGCTTTCAATTCTTTTGGCCAGAATAATGGGAACTTTACGTGTCAAAGACATAAGAAAGCCATGGCTTCCCAACCTCCAAGTCATCTCATGTTCAGAGCCTGGTAAGACCAACTCTTTTTGGGTGATAACCTCCAACCCATCTTGCTTAGTTGATTGAAAATACTCTTCACAGGTGACTGAGTACTTAATGGCCCCGTCAGCAAATAAAGTATTCATTATAATTTGTTCCGCAGTAGTGTCGTCTTTATCTAAATGAAAGGAGCATAATTCAGTATGAACGATATCAACTTTTTGTGCTCCATCAGCAATATAAGCTTTAGAAACTCTAACAGCAGGAAGAGCAGCATAGCAGCCCATATGATATAAATGAGTCACAGGTGTAGTGCTAAACCATTCCTTATCCACAACCATTCTTTGAGCGGCTGAAGGTGATTGATAATGAGTGCAAGTCACATGATTAAGATGATCAGGGGCTTCATATTCACTTTCGTATAAAGTATGAAAAATTTCTTCAATCTTCTCTTGAGCATGCTCAGAGCGTTTATTCAAAGTAGGACTCGTCGCTTCGTCCATAGAATAAAGGGCTTCTCCACTAAAAGCCAAGTTTGCGACCCCTTTAGCATACACATGTCTGGTGTGAATATAATCTGGCCTTACTGCATACTTTTCAAAAAATGATCTATCTTCAATCTTGAGATAGCTCCCCAACCAGTCATTGCCCTTTGCTTGCTCGAGAGAACTTTCACTAAAATAAACTTTGAAATTTTGGATGTACTTTTTCATAAAGAATAATTATCACATAATGAGAGAAAGTGGCATACAAAGTGCAACTAAAAAGCTTAAGTTCAATAAATAGGACAGATAAATTCATTTTTGGCAACTCAAAGACTCAAACTCATACAATTTAGCCAGATCACCATCTCGCATCATTTTGGACCGCGAATTACATAAATCATGTTTTGAATTTGATCTAATTGAATATCCATTTTTGCCTCCGTTTAAGCCAACAGAGTTAGATAAGACAATTTTTGTGTTCTTGAAATTTAAAGAATTAATTTAAGATGAAATATTTCTCTATAAAACAAGCCTAGAGATAAAAAAAGCCCACTGGGTTAAAGCGAGCTTTTTAAAATTTCTAAAAGAAAGATGGTGCCCCCAAGTGGACGATTATCGAACTGCGATACTCAAATACCTTTGTTAAGCCCTATCTTTTTTCTGTCCTTATTATGAGAAGGTAACTTTTCTTCAAGATTATCCAATCTTTCAAATACAACTTTAAATAATTGATTCGCCCCCTTCTCAATTGAATCAATTTTCCTTGAGTTCTCTTTCTCTAACATTAGAAAACTTCTGAGTTTTGTAAAAATCCTCATAATTGATATATTAACCTGTACGGCCCGCTTACTCTTTAAAACGCTTGAGAGCATCGCAACACCATTCTCTGTAAAAACAAGGGGTTGCTTCTGCTTTCCACCTCTACCAACTTTTGAAGTCGCAATTTGCGACTTCAAAGTCTCATATTCCTCAGGGAATAGCTGAAACATAAAATCTTTTGGAAATCGATCTAGATTCCTTCTAACTTGCTCATTTAGCCTTCTCGTCTCAACACCATAAAGTTTAGCAAGGTCACTATCAAGCATCACTTTCTGCCCGCGAATTACATAAATCATGTTTTGAATTTGATCTAATTGAATATCCATTTTTCCTCCGTTTGAATAAACAGTGTTTAATAGTAAATTAGAATCGATGTTTAAATATTGCTTATGATTTTATGTTTAGAGATTTCATTTTTGAAATAATTATTTAGAATCTCCCCAATACCCTGAAGTGACGCTTACCATTTTCCCATTTCTAAATTCAATTGCTGTTGGTAAAGGAATTTTTCCATATTTTTCTTAAAAATTTCTCATATTTAAATTTAATACTTCTGAATAAAATTTAACGGCTCTCTGCATATCTGTAACATTATAATAAACATCATGAATACCTCGAATCACAAAATCCTCCTCTTAGTAAAAGTCTTGATATTAAATAAATATTAGAAGAAATTTAGGCAAAAAAAAACCAGAATGGGTTAGATTCTGGTTTTTTAAATACGTCTTAAAAGACATGGTGCCCCGAGGCGGGCTCGAACCACCGACACAAGGATTTTCAGTCCTTTGCTCTACCAACTGAGCTATCAGGGCATTGTTTTCTTTTAAAAACGTGATACTTAAGTTATTGTTTTTTACTGATTTCGTCAATTAAAAAGGTCCAAAAAAAATGAGTGTGAAAATAATTAAAAAGACACTTAAAAATGATAATTTTACATTTAATGCAATGGCGTTTCTTCCCTCTGAAAGCGAGGATTGGAGAAGGGAATGTGCGTTATTCACCCACGGCTACACCGCGAGTAAAAGCGACTGCATTAATTGGGCACAGCGTTTAAGCGAAGCAGGGATTCCCTGTGTAATCTTTGATCTACCAGGACATCACTTAGGAAGTTATAATTCAGTTTCCTCATTCCAAACCTTTAAAGCTAGATCACATTATTGCTTTGTCGATGCTTTGAACTTCTTAAAGGACTATCTCCCCTCACCTCCAGATAAATTGATTCTAGGTGGTCACTCATTAGGTGCATTGTTATCCATAAAAGCATTGGAACTAGCAGAGTTTAAAGATTATGATCGCTTAGCTATTGCTGTGGGATTAGGTATTTCCCAGCATAAGACAATTCACCTCTTTGAATCTTCTTTCTATCAAAAAACTCTTAATATCAGACGCCAACTTGTTGATGAAAACCTAGATGCGGCGCTAGTATTTCCCTGGATCCATGAGGAAAAGTTAAACTTAAGTATCAGTGGGCAAAGAATCCATCTTATCACGGGACAAGATGATGTTGTCATCGGTGCAGGTGGAAGTGAAGCCTTGAGATTTCACTTGGAAGAAGAAAACAATGTCACCATGTTTGAACCCAAAAAACTTCCTCACCATGAGCCATCACTTGCTGCAACTCACATTTATAGTTTTTTAAAAAAAGAACTTCATTTATAGTACTTGAGGTTTTTAAGCATTCCTTTTTTACCTAGTCGCTCAAAGGAAGTGGATTTAAACTTATTTTTAAATTGTTTATTCGAAAGTTCATTTAACTCCGAATCGATTTTATCTAAACTTCGATCAAAGTAATTTAAAAGCTGACTCTGCTGAAGTGTCTCAGCTTTTACTAGTGGCTTTGAGTTCCAAGGGCACACTTCCTGGCAAATATCACATCCAAAAATCTCGCCACTATAAGTTGGATATCCTTTTGGAGGCTTTTCATCTTTAAAGAGCTCAATAGTGAAGGTACTAATGCATTTTTGAGAGTCAAGGGTCCTCGCCTCCCCATTGATTGCCTCGGTGGGACAGGCTTCAATACACCGAGTGCAAGTTCCGCAATGATCTGTCTCCAGCGCTTGTGATTTAAGACTGAGCTTTTGATTAAGTAAAAGTGAGCCAATTAATTGGTAACTTCCAAATTCTTTATTGATGAGCATTGAATTTTTCCCGAACCATCCAAGTCCTGCACGATAAGCTAAATCTCGTTCAAGAACAGGATGTACATCCAAAGAAATTTGATACTCTAAATTAGAAATTTGATTTTTTAAATTGTTGGCAATAAGTTCAAGCTTATCTTTAATCCAGAAGTGATAGTCTTGATCGTCAAATCCAATTGAGTAGGAAGCAATTTTATATTGACGTTTTTTACTATCAATTAATTTTTTTGCCTCTCTATAGTCAAACAAAAATACAATTGCACTTTCACAAGCAGGACAAACGTTTTTTAAGCTCTTTCTTTTATCTTTGCGCTGATCAGCTAAGTACTTCAATGGCCCAAATAAATTGGCGTTAATCCATTGGTCATAATGGTCGAAACTTATTGGTTCCAACTGTTCAGTATAGCCCCAATCCACAATTTTCATTGTATTTAGTTTCTCGGCGGATAAATGATAAAGGTTTTTCATAGCTTAGTGCTAAATATCTCAATTGCCCCAGTTGGACAAGACTCAACACATTCCATATCAAGGGAGCATTCCTTAGCGTTTTTCACATTTATTCTGGTGTCTTTGTGGGCATCTTGTGTAACTTCCCAAATTTTATGCGGACAGGTACTTATACATATCTGACAAGAAGCACACATCTTTGTATCGAGGATAATCTTTGCATCTTTATCAATTTCAACTTCTTGGTATCGCTCCCTCTCATTCTTAGCTAAGTCCTCTCTTGGAATATCCTTTATGATTTCTACCCTGAGAGAATTTGAGGTTCCCTGCTTGAAATACTTTCCATCACCGTGGGTAATAACGATTTTATCACCATTTTGAACTAGCTTTTTCTCTTTTAAAACATCGATCATTTGATCTTGAATTGTATCTAATCCTTCCTCATCTTCCTTAAAGTAGAATGGGGTAATCCCCCAATAAAGCGCCATTTTTCTCATGACCTGTAACGAGTTAGTTACACCAAGTATTCTCTTTTGTGGTCTAAAACGACTCATTTTTAAACAGGAGTTCCCAGATTGGGTGACTGAAAGTACCCAGCGAGCGTTTACTTTCTCTGCTATAAGCGATGCCGCGATTTGTAAACTAGAAGTAATATTTTTTAGCTCCATATGTCTTAATAGAGGACGCTCTTTTGGCTTTTTTTCAGCTTCAAAGACAATTGAACTCATCATTTCTACCGCTTCTACCGGATAATCACCGGAAGCCGTTTCCCCTGACAACATAACAGCATCTGTTCCATCCCAAATTGCATTTGCAACATCATTGGCTTCTGCTCTGGTCGGCCTGGAATTTGTTGTCATGCTTTCGAGCATCTGTGTCGCAGTGATTACAGGGACTCCTTCCTTATTACAAAGCTCAATGATCTCTTTTTGAATTCCTGGGACTAAATGGTTTCCAACTTCAACTCCCATATCCCCTCTTGCAATCATAATCACATCTGTTACATCAATAATCTCTTTTATGTTTTTCACTGCTTCAGGTTTTTCAATCTTAGATATAATGGGTACATTCTTTCTCAGTTTATGTAGCAAATACTTCACTTCAAGAATATCTTCGGCACGTCTTACAAAACTTAAGGCAACATAGTCTACATTTTGCTTTAATCCAAAGATTAAGTCTTCACGATCTTTCTCTGTAAAGCTAGGAGCTGAAATATTGACATCAGGTAGATTAATCCCCTTGTTCGATTTCAAGGTGCCGCCAACAACAATCTCTATTTTTAGAACTTCACCGTCTTTTTCTATTGCTGTCGCTTCCAAAAGTCCGTCATCAAAGAGAATCCTTGCTCCCACATGAGCATCTGTGACGAGGTCTTTATAAATTGTTGGGATAAAACAGTCTTTATACTGGGGATAATCACTTTGAACGTGGGATGGACCAATGACCCAAACCTCCCCTTTCTCAAGGGTTAAGTTTTCAGGAAGTTTATCGACCCTAATTTTAGGTCCCTGTAGATCACACAAAATGGCCACTTCATACCCAGTGTTCTTACTTGCTTGACGAATATTATGAATAACTTGTGCGTGTCCCTCATGAGTTCCGTGACTCATATTAACTCTGGCCACATTAACTCCGGCCATTATTAATTGTTCTAGCTTTTCAATGGTATTTGAACTTGGACCAACAGTAGCAACTATCTTCGCTCTACGAGACATGTGAATTCCCCTAACTCTAACTTACTTCAGAAAACTAAGCTTGATCTGTTTTCATTCTCTCATGAAAATCAGTCATTTGCTCAGTTCTTCTACGGTTTATCTCTTCTAATTTCTTGATTTTACTTTCGTATTGAGTAATGAGTCTGTCGCGTTCATTGTTATTGGACATTTTAATTCGCTGAACTTCACGATTGAAATATTTATTATTTTGCTCAATAATATCTTTATACTTATCTTCAGTATTACCAATCTTCGCATTCATTTGATTTTCAATACTTCTAACTTTCTGATTTGTACGAATTTGTTGCTCATTCATTCTCTCAGCAAAGTCTATCTGTAACTGCTGAATTCTATCTCTAAGAGCACCCTCTCTATCTTGTGCAAGCTTTCTTTCATTATTAATTTCTGTTTGTTTAGCTTGATCAAATAGCTTTTTTTGTCTTTCAACTTCCTGAGCCGTTTTAACTTTTATGTCATTTATCTGATCAGCAGTTGTTTGTAACAAAGATTTATTTTGCAGTTCTAACTGTGTAATCTTCTGCTCATAACCTTTACTAATCTTTTTAATTTTATCATTATAGAAATTTTTCAACTGTAAGTTTTGCTCAGAGTTTCTATTTTGAAGTGTTTTTGCAAGAGTCTTTTTCTCTTTTTTTATATCATTTTGAAGCATTTCAAGATTTTGTTTCGACTTCTCTTGAGTCATTTTTAAACTCTTATTGAAGTTTTCTTTCAAATTTTCAATTTTTTGATTTGTTTCATTATCTTTTAAAATTTGTGCATTAGTATGTGATCTTCTCTCGTGCTCAATGGTACTTCTACTTTGTTCCAAAAGGTTGATTTTTTCATTCTTAAGCTTATTCTTGTCTTTATTACTGGCTTTGGTCAGCTCCATTTTCTGAGTGGCCATGCGCTTTGCATTTTCTATAGTTTGCGATTGTAAAGCATTACTCTTTTCTTGCCTTGCATCTTTTAAGCGTTCTTTATACTCGTTTTCCGTATTAATCTTGTCATTCTTATAACTTGCAATTTTTCTTTCAGCTTGTTGCTCTTTATAATTATCAAAATTATCTTCAAATTGCTCATCAACATTAGTTAAGGCCAGGTTATCAAATTTTCTTTTATTATCAATTTCAGCTAATTTCTTATTGTACTCTCTTTCTTGGTGTCTAAAGCGAGATTCAAACTCCTTATTTCTCATCTGATTTTCTCTAACACTAACCTCGTTAGCCCTCTTCTCTCTTTGAGCAATTTCCTTATCTATTCTCTCGTTTGTCATATTAAAGCGATTTCTTGCTTTCTCTTCAGTTGCTTTCTTATTTTCAATAAAATTGGCTTCACTTCTTTTTCTTGCGATATCAATTTCTTTCACACCATTATTCAGTAAAAAGTCTCTTTTGGCTTTCTCTTCCTGTCGTAGCTCGATGATATCTTTCTGATGATCAGAAATAATTTGTCTTTTTTCCTTGCGATACTCATCACCAGTTTCTTTGATTGTCGTCTTTGCATTCTTTACATATTGATCAAGATCGTTACGTGCTGTTTTTCTAATATTTGATACTGATTCTTTATAGTTTTGGTCTGCCTGCTGTCTTAAGTTTTTATTTGTAGACTTAGTGTCATCAATATTTTTATCAAACTCATATTTTAGATCTGAGAACTTTCGATCCCACTTTTTAAGATTTTCTCTTTTCTCAATACTGGCCTGCTCTTTGTTTTTTTCAAGGGCCTGCTTGTATGTTGAATTTTTTTTATCTAAAACCTTAGCTTGGTCCTCTCTTAACTCTGAGAGATTTTCCTTGTAGGACTTCTCCATCTCAGTTAATTGCTTACCATGAGTCTTCTTTTGATTGGTTTGCTGATTCTCGTGGGCACGGTTAATATTTTCAAGGTTCTGCTCATGACTCTTCTTAAGATTATTTACATCTCTTTGGTACTGGTCAGTTTCCCGTCGGTATTTACTTGAATAGTCAATTGCGTCCATCTATAACCTTTCTAACAACGCGAAAAATCCACGTCTCATTTTATAGTTTAGCATTGAGATTTGAATGATTTAAGAAGGGTAAATAATGCCAGCCTGACGTCTTATACTCGTCAGGCGTGGCCATAAAAAATTAATTACTTAGATAATTCTTGATCGATAAGCTCTGAGAAAACGTCCACGGGTTGTGCACCCGAAACTAATTGTCCGTTTACAAAAAATGTTGGAGTAGACTTCACTCCTACTGCCTGTCCGTCTTGAATATCTTTTTCCACTTGCGCTATATACTTATTTTGATCCAGGCAAGTATTAAACTTCTGAGTATCAAGTCCTAATTTATTAGCAAGGGCTTTCAACTGATCAATACCAAGCTTTGACTGATCAGCAAACAACTTATCATGCATCTCCCAAAACTTTCCTGTACTTTGTTCATTTGCACATAAGGCCGCAACTGATGCTTTTTTGGCCTGAGTGTGAAATGGAAGTGGAAATTGTTTCATAACAACTTTAATCTTCTTTCCATACTTTTTCTTTAACTGTCTTAAAACTTTTGATCCCTGTGCACAGTATGGACACTGAAAATCAGAAAACTCTACAATAGTTACTTTAGCATCCTTACCACCAGTAAATGGGGCATTGCCAATTTTCACGTCAAATGTTGGTCTTTGAGGCTTTGTAAAGAAAACTTCAATTCCTGTTTTAGCTGTTTTCTCCCCTAACCAACTTTTAACTGCTTCATCTTTTTTTTGCATCGTTAAAAAATTAATAATCTTTTCTTTTACCTGTGGATTTAATTGCTCTTTAGGAATTTTTCTCTCTTTTACAAAGTCGTTATATTCGGAGTCTGAAATTTTAATACTTGAAGCAATATACTTTTCAAAGTATTGATCTTTCGTTAGACCTTTCGCCTTTGGATCTTTCTTTATAATTTTTTCAATAAGAAGCTCATTTAAACGATTAAACTTAGTTTCAAATAATTTCATCTCTATTTCAAATAGCTCTGATTCAATCCCTTGTAATAACTCTTTTTCAGTAATTTGAATATCTCCAACTTTTGCAGCTATACCATTACCCACTGATTTTCGATATTTATACTGGGCCTTAGATGTCGCTTTAGAACATCCATAAATTACACTGGATAAGATTAACAGAATTCCAAGTAGTCTTGTCATGTTTTAACTCCTTTAATTTAGAACTTCATTATGATACCTAAAATTTCCTAAGCTGCCACTTTTACTTATTTAGGGAGTTATTTAACTGAGCAATAAAGTCTTGATACGGCGCAGAGTCTTGTAGGAGCATATTGTGTTTCCCCTCAGATACCACTCTACCATTATCCATCACAAGTATTTTA
>JBFKKF010000006.1:0-17731 GCA_041631355.1 Bacteriovoracaceae bacterium
CCTCTCTAACTCTACCTTTGATCCATTCAACAGAAGATTCATCAAATTTAAATTGTATTACTTTATCATGGCCAATAAGGCTTCTGAAAACCTCATAACGACTACGATTTTTAAGAAGATCAAACCAGCTAAAGAACTTATTACAAATGCATTGAAGATAATTTTGATCTCCATTAGTATTTATTCCACTAGCATCTACATTTACAGCTTCTTTCTCAATTGCTGTATCTTTTGCTAACAATAACTCCGCTTGAATATTAGCAGGTATTGTTTGGGTAATATTGTTTATATGTCCGATGCTAATAAATGTCCCAACGGAACTAAGTATTGAATGGATTTTATTCTCAGTTACCCGTGCTTGATAATTTAACATTAATACAAATGCTCGAAGATTAGGACCAAATTCATGTCCTTTAAAGCCTTCTGGAAGATCTCCTTCATAATATTTTTTCTCTGAGGGAGAATAAAATCGTGGTATTTTAAATTCGGTATTGCTTGTCTTTAATTCAATATCTTGAATTACAACTGTTCTGCATCCTTTAAATGTAACATCTGAGGGCATTTTTGACTTATCAGCCTCTAGTGTAACTTTTTTATCAATATTAATTTTTTCAATCTTCTTACCACGCTTTCCTCGCCCTGGACCTTTCTGTCTAGGTTCTTTATACTGCGAGTTTGGGTCCCGATCCTTGGATTTCATTTTCTTCTTCTCTTTAAACTCAGGAAGTTCTTGTTCACCAATTAATTCGCGTAAACGATTTTTAAGTTCGATGTTTTCGGATTCAAGATTTTCAATTTTTTGATTTGATTGTTCAAGTTTGTCGGCCAATTTTTTTACTAATGACTTAACTTCGTCAAATGGCATTAAACTTAAAATTTTGGAGTTTAGATCTTTTAAATTCACCAAAAAATATTATCAGGGCCAATGCGGATGGCCAAATAAAATATGACTACAACCTCATTTTATTGAGTATGCCCATAAAATGGGTCACTATCCAAGTTTTAGAAGCATAGAATCACATCAGTTTCCACAGAGGTAGGACTTATGCCCTGTTTCTCGTCAATTCCTTTATAATTCTGCTAAGATCTTCGAGTGAAAATACTGATCCTCTTCTTACTACTTTCTAACTTAAAGGCTCAAGCACAAGTAAGCTTCCATGAGTTTCTAGATGTAAAAAAAGCACTAGCACTCACCTACGATATACTAAATACCTCAGAGTTTGAGTTTTCCATCAATACACTCTCTCAAGGTCTGGAACCTCATTATTGGTGGAATATCCCAGCTGTCCATGCTTCTTATGTTTACTCTGAAGTTAATAATATTAGAACCCATCATATTTATCTTATTGGAGGGCTGGCTCGACTAAACTATATGACTCCTGATGGACTTGCTTTAATTGGTTGCCATGAGATTGGACATGGGCTCGGAGGAGGACCTAGAAAACGTACGCTTGAATATAAAAACTTTTCTCCCTCTGTGGAGGGACAAGCAGACTATTTTGCCACTAAGAAGTGTTTGAATATCGTTTTTGATCTGTTAATTCAGCATAGAAAACTAAGTCATAACCAGCTCTTTCAGAAGCTATGTAACAAACAAAATCACCACCTGGATGAAAGATGTAAAAGACTTTTGGAAGCCATTAGTATCGAATTGCAATTTCTTAACTCCCAAATTAAAGATCAAAATAAAAAAATAAGCTTCTTAAAGTTTTCCAAGCATATTCAAACTGAGCTAAATTTATCGCCAACTTACTATCCGGATGGACAATGTCGAATCGATACTATGATTAATGGTGTTCTAGGTCTTAAACAACCTGAATGTTGGTTTCCAGGGGGTGAGGTAAATGGGACTTTACGAGAAACTTTTAATCACAAAATGGAGCATTTGGATCTTTCTGACATAAATAATCTTTAATCACCGTATTTTCCGCTTTAATGGCTTCGTTTTCTAATTTAATCTTTTCATTTTCAACTCTAAGACTTGCAATTTCTCTGCTGTTGCTTTCAACTTGTGCTTTAAGTCCGTTATGCATAACTTCAAACATTTCCTGAATACGTGCCAGCTCCTTAGTTCCTTCAATTAAAGGTGCCACTAAAACAGCGTAATCAACACTAAGATAACCCTCATCATTTTCTATAACTGCTGTCGGAAAAACTTCTTGAATATCTTGCGCAATCACCCCAATTGACTCTTGACCTGGGGACAAACTACGCTCATTCCAAACAAACTCCACTCCTTTTATCCTTTGAATTTTATCTAGAGCATTTGGAATCGGATTAATATTATCTTTTAATCTTTGATCTGAGGTACAGTTTGTTGCCCCTGAGCCATTACCAAGAGTACAGTCGGTTGCACCTTGTACTCGAAGATTTCCGACTACGTGCAGTTTTTGGGTGGGAGTTGTTGTCCCGACCCCGACGTTACCTGAAGCATCGATCGTCAAATCTGGCGTGAACTGATCACTAGTTCCAAAATGCATCTTACTGGCAGTTTGACCTGTCGATAAAAAAACATCATATGCACCACTGGCCCACCCAGCAGGGCCAATACTATTAATAGACTGTCTTATTGAAAAACCTTCTGCTCCATTAAAAACAGGCATCGAAAATTTTGTTTCTGCTCCAGGAGTAGTATCCGTATTACTTAGCCTTAAGGCTGATAAAGATGTAGCGGATGCGCCAACAATATCTAACTTATAACTTGACGTCACCGTCCCAATCCCGACGTTACCAAGAAAGTTCCCATCCTTTGCGGTAAAGTTCATATAATCTGCATCTGTACGATTATAAAAAGCAATTGCCTGCATACCACTTGTCAATGATCCTATTTCAATATCTGCCCCAGCACCATCACCTCCGAGGAACACACTATCACCTGCTGAGCTTTGCCCTTGTATTTCACCGCTTACATGTAACTTACTTGCAGGGTTTGTCGTACCAATCCCGACGTTACCTGTAGAATCAATCCTCACTGCTTCAGAGCTATTTGTGCTTACCCCTAATTCATTTGGTGCTGGAGAATATACAGAAGATCCATAGGCCGTACCACCATTTCCAACTACAATGTTTCCTCCAGTGCTCATAATGTTTCCGTTAACTTGTAACTTTTCTACTGGACTATTCGTTCCAATGCCGACGTTCCCAGCTGGACCAATTGTAATATCTGGTAAGGTGTCACCTGAACTCATAAACATATACTCATTGCCAGCTCCTGTGTCTGTCCAAATTCTTGCTTTTTGATTTCCATCACTTTCGGTAAAAATTATATCACCGGGATCTGCTGTATTTGCTTTTAAATTTAAATTTCCGCCCCTAATTTCTAATTTTTCACTAGGACTAGTTGTTCCAATCCCAAAATTTCCGTTTACGTCAACACCTCCTGCAACGGACGTCGCCCCACTAGCGCTTGTCATAAAGCGAATTGGGCCTCCTGTAGAAGAAAGGTTAAAACCATTCGTTGCTGCAGAATGAATTAAAAATGAGTTTCCAAATGAAAATTGATCAATTTGTGAATTAGTTCGATTACTATTATACAGGTGAAAATTCACATCAGTAGCACCATTGTTTGTTAGCTTTAGTCCTGCTGTTCTTCCTCCGAGAGAATTTGAGTTTTCAATTTCCAATTTAGAACCATCTCCTGAGATATGTAATTTGTGACTAGGAGAATTTGTTCCAATTCCAACATTACCAGTATTATTAATTACCATGGCAGTAACCCCATCAGGTGTCCCCACACCATGGTAAAAATCATTAGTATTATCAACTATAAAATTAAATCCTCCCCCACTAATCGTTCTTCCTGCGATTAGATAATTCCACCCATTATTGCCCAACTGTAGTGAATTCCACCCAAGAGCACCATGATGATTGTCTGAACTTGTATATTTAGCTTTAAAGTGATTATTAGCGGAAATCGCTATCTCTCCATCAACATCCAGTTTATCTGTTGGTGCCATAACGCCAATTCCGACTTGCCCGGCAAAATAATTTCTATTATTTGAACTATTAGCATAAATATCAAAAGGCTGATTTACCTGATTACCATTATTTGTACTTGTAATATATAGCCCGTATTGGTCAGTCGCACTACCTTCATTATAGCTTTGAATCATCATACCAACCTGTGAACCTACTGTTGAACTAGCTCCATTGTATATTTGACTATACATACCATACTGACTACCTAGTACACCTAATGATAAATTAACACTCTTGGAGATTGTTCCATTTAATCCTGTAACATTATTATTAATACTACTACTTAAGATTGACTCATTCCAAGAATTCCAAAACGTTGAGGATGAGTCAGAACTTGGGTTAGGTTGTGTAAAGTAGGCATTAGATACAACATTAGGATCAATTGTATGAGTTGGGGTATGGTTTATCATTATTTTATCAACAACTGCGCTGGGAACCGAACTTGTTGCAAGTAAAGAGTTCCCAATCGTCAAAGTTACATCTGGAGACAAAGTACCAATACCGACATTCCCTCCCATAAAACTAAAGCTCGGATTTGTAATCGTATTCCCAAAGGTGATTGCTTCACTACCATCGGTTGTACCGATATTGATATATTCATCACTTCCTTGACGAAGTACAAAATTTGATGCTGTATTATCCGCCATATTCACTTCAACGGCCGAGCCTGAAGCTGCAGTAATATCTAACTTAGCAGTAGCTGCAGTTGAACCGATGGCCATATTCCCAGAGTTATCAATTACCGCTTGAGTAGTCCCACCTGTTTGAAATTGAATTTCTCCATTTGTATCACTATCAGAGTCAGCATTAATAATCACATCAGTTGTATTTCCAGATGAGGAAGCTCCAACATTTGTTAACTGGGACCCATCACCGATAAAAGCCGTTGCCTTGACATTTCCACTGACATCAAGTTTCTCAGAAGGGGTTGTTGTCCCGATACCGACGTTTCCATTATTTTCAATTCGTAGACGTTCAATATCATTTGTTCCAAAGATAAGATGGAAATTCTCTCTGTTATAAATAACACCACTACCAACAGAGTTCACACCAAAATCAACACCAAATATACCTGTGGCATTGGATACCTTAAAATAATTTGAAGAAATACTCCCCTTATGAAGGTGAAGATTTTGAGATGGACTGCCTGTCCCAACCCCCACATTTCCATTACCAAGAACAGTTATGAGTCCAGCATCATCACCTGAGCTTACTTTAAAGATTTCTCCGTCTGTACTCGCAATCGCTCCACTGGCTCCTGCTACATGATTTGAATCGAG
The DNA here is from genome assembly GCA_041631355.1 of Bacteriovoracaceae bacterium. Taxonomy (GTDB): domain Bacteria; phylum Bdellovibrionota; class Bacteriovoracia; order Bacteriovoracales; family Bacteriovoracaceae. The sequence continues at coordinate 5,259 of JBFKKF010000006.1, forward strand.
AGTTAGAGTTGTATCATCAGTTATTGCTGAGACCGTAAAGACTTCACTTCCGATTTTTATCGCACTTCCAACTTTAAGCTCTGTTGTAAAAGCTGTTCCCGTTCCTGTAACTGCTGCAGTTGCTGCTGTCACATCGACAGTTCCTGTTAGCGTGACTGATAGATCACCTTTAATATTTCCCTTCTCACTTGCAACGTAAGCTTTCATCGCACTCACAGATGGTGCTTGAGCTGTTTCTGATCCCACAGTTGAATCAATAACCGCTGCGTTTTGAGCAAGGGTGTCTGAGAAGTATTTATTTGTCGCACCTTCATTTACATCATCAGTTGTAAGAGTAACGTTTGTGGAAAGTGCTTTTCCGTTTACTGTAGTCGTCGTTGCAACCTTACCACTTTGAAGAGTTGAGATATCTGAAGTATTCGTCGTCACCTGCGAATTTAGCGCTGAGACATCTACCCCATCAAAAAGTTGTGTCCCACTAAAAGTGATATCTCCTGTCATGGTTCCACCTGCTAGGTCAAGCTTACCATCAAGAGTTGATTGCAAATTTACGATTTTAGAAATCGCAATATCATTATTTAGATCTACATTAGAAACAGCACCATCTTGAATCTCCGTCGAAGTCACTGAACCAACTCCCCCTCCATTAAGATCATCTGAGATCGCCCACTTTGATCCATCCCATTTTAAAATCTTTCCTGTAGCAACTCCTATTACATCAACATCTGTAATGTCAGAAATTGAAGAACTTGTTTTATCTATGTCTGCCCAAGTATAATCATTGGCAGCTGGAACCACAGCTCCCAGTCTTCCGTTAAAACTAGTAATACTTGATGAATTCACAATGCGATCCCAAGACTGTCCGTTAAAAATAACCCAGTCTCCAGATTCCCAAGTAGAGATGGAATCCAATGTAGAGCTTCCTGCGACAGAGACAACGTAATAATCTCCTGCCACAGGATTAGTATTTGCACCACCATTAGCAAGCACTGTAGTATTACTTGTTGTATTGCTAGAAGCATCCCAAGTTCCCACCATATTGAGTCCACTCATGGGTTTTGTTTCCCACTGAGTAGTTGATCCGTTATAAACTAGAACGTCACCATCGTTAGCACCCATATCACTTAGACTTGCCAATGTGACTGCGCCGTTGTTTAGAGTGAAAGTTACTTGAAAGGTTGCTGTTCCGTGAGCATTAGAGAGAACAAGCGAAAAAACTTTTCCGACACCAAAGGCGATATTTTTAAGACCATTAGCAATAAGCTCGGATGACGATTTGGATTCAATGGAAAATGTTTCGTTAAAACCATCTCCGATAATTTTAACTTCTCGTACTTGATCAAGATCTACGCCAGAAAGTTTTAACTGATTATCAATAACTGCGACGTTAGTCACTTGGGATAAAAGCTTGCCACTAGACTTTTTATCAAGTCCTGAAAACTCAAGCTCAGGTTGCTCCTTAAAACAAGAAACGAAACTCAATGAGATAAGTAGCAATACAAACTTCAAGCCTCCCCCCCAATACTAGTAATTAGTATCATTATACTATCGGTTGAAGATTAGATATTCTTTAACGAAATAACAAGACCTTAGGAGTTGGCAAATTATTAATTTACCAAAAAACTGCCCAAAGTTTGGGGCATACTCAATAAAATACCTCAATTGAATCTTTAACAAAAAGGATTATCCTACAAAGAAGTTATTAAAATGGTTGAAGGAAACTATAAAGAGTTTATAGACCAAGTGAAGCTAAATTATCCTGATCTCGATTATGATGAATGGATTAGGAAGATATATCTTCCAATACGATCTTATCCCGATCTAGACAAAACAAAATTACTTCCCGAAAATATCGATCAACTTATTGAGGATCAATTTCCGTTAAATGTTTTTAATTTAGAAAGAATATCAACGTAAATGTTAAAGAACCCATACTCTGTAAAAGGATAAAAAATTGAGGTCAATATTTAACCTCAAAGACACTAACCGAGAAGGAAGGACTGTCAGATCAAGCCTAAACTTTCATTCCCCTTCTTCACATATCTCCTTGCCGGAAGAGTCGCACTTGGATTTCATATCACACATATCACAAGCAGATTTTCCAAAGATCGCACTTATTCCACCACAAGAACCTTTAATTCTTTTATCCGCTATTATTACCCCTATGGCCATACCACTAAAGGCAACTCCAAATACTGCACATGTAATTAATAAAACATCCATTATTATTTTCCTTTGAGCTTTTTGATATACTTGGTAAAGGCATCACTAGTCAATAACTCAATTTTATCACCCTCTTTTACTTGAAATAAGGCCGCTAAATTACTACGATTTGCAAGTTCTAATCCTGCTTTGGCGCCCATGGCCATAAAAGCGGTGGCCCATGCATCTGCATCTGCACAATATTCAGACAAAACCGAAACCGATATCAATTTATGTTTAGCAGGCATACCGGTTTTTGGATCAATGGTGTGTCCAAATACTTCATCGCCTAGTTTTAGATAATTTCTATAATTACCAGAAGTGGCCATACTCATATTATTTAGCTTAACGACCTTAACCAGCTTATTCCCAAGAGCTTCAGAAGGACCTTCGATGCCTACCCGCCACAGAGATCCATTATGCTTTCTTCCCCTTGCCCTAACTTCGCCACCAATTTCAACAATTAAATCACCATAACCTTTGTACTCAAGATACTTAACTAATTCATCTACCCCATAGCCTTTGGCAACTGCAGAAAAATCTAATTTCACTTCAGTAGAATCTCTTTTAAGAACACTGTCATCAAGTTTGATTTTTTCATAACCAACAATACTTCTTAACCTTTTTATTTCCTCATTAGTTGGTTTTTTTATCATTTTCCCATCAGGACCAAATCCCCAAGCCTTAACTAAAGGAGCAACAGTAAAATCAAAGTAACCTCGAGATTTACGAGATATTTCGAGGGATAAATTTAAAAGTTTTTTCATGGTATCAGTAACTTTTAAATCTTTATAAGAAGAAGTATTTATTTTTGAAACTTCTGAATTTGGAATGTAGGTTGAAAAAACCATATTAAATAGTTCTAGGAATTTATCTATATCTTTTTTAAGCTCTTGCGGATTTTCATCTGTATAAAGAGTGACTTTATAGTAGGTTCCCATGGTATTTCCAACAATAGATTGTTGCTTCTTTTCCCCTGAGCATGCACACAAAAATATCACGACTAGACTTAAAAATATCAACTTATTCATTAGATCTCCCGAAACAGAATTACTAGCCCATTCCTAACACTTTTTACTTATTAATTGAACGGATTTATATATTATTCTAAGTATTTACAGGTTTAAGCTATGATTACAACTTGTTTTTAGTTGAATTAAGATTACTCTTGATGCTAGAATTTAAATGTTTGATTAGGTGGAGATATGGCGGTGAACCATACCTCCTAAAACTCAATCCATCAGTTCTAGTACAACAACTATCAGCTGGAATACAAGACTGATAAGAGAAAGCACCCGAATCAAATCTTCCATGAAAATCCTTTCTGTTGAAAAAAGGCGCCCGTCAGTGGGCGTCACGGAAGATTCCTTTTCTAGTGCAATTCATAAGAAAATAACGAATCAATAAATTACGAAATTAACAAGAACTTAATGCCTAGAGTAATGAAATTTATTCAATTCTCTTTGGGCATTTATATAAAAAAAAAGAGCCCCCAAACTGGGAGCTCTCATATCTAAAAATCTCATTTTTATTCACATGAAATTTTTTAAGGCTTTAGGTTGATTGAGATTTCCTCAAACCCGAACGAGCGAGTCGATCGTGTAAGATCGTCGCAGCGAGGAAGAGGTGATGAGGAAGCTCAAGACACCAAAGACCTGAAAAATTTTTAACCGCCGAAATCATCAAGCATAATATCTTCTCTCTCTACACCTAAGTCTAGAAGCATATCAATTACACATTGATTCATGATTGGAGGTCCACATAAGTAATACTCACAGTCTTCAGGAGCTGGATGATCTTTTAAGTACTCATCCAGAAGAACTTGGTGAATAAAACCAGTATGTCCTGTCCAATTATCCTCCGGAAGAGCATCGGATAAAGCGACATGCCATTCAAAGTTTTCATTTTCTCTTTGGATCATATCGAAATCTTCAACATAGAACATCTCTCTTTTCGATCTAGCTCCATACCAAAATGTAACTTTTCTATCAGTTTTAATTCTTCTGAATTGATCAAAGATGTGAGATCTCATCGGGGCCATACCTGCTCCCCCACCAACGAAAACCATTTCTTTATCTGTTTCTCTAGCAAAGAACTCACCAAATGGACCAGAGATGGTACATGTATCTCCTGGCTTCAAAGAATAAATATATGAACTCATTTTTCCAGGAGGAACATTTGGTAATCTTGGAGGAGGAGTCGCAATACGAACATTAAGCATAATCATCCCTTCTTCTTCAGGATAGTTGGCCATTGAGTACGCTCTAATTGTTTCCTCATCAACTTTTGATCGGTACTGCCATAAGTTAAATTTATCCCAGTCTCCACGATACTCATCTTCAATCTCAAAATCTTTAAAAGAAATGTCTAGACCAGGAGGTCTTTCTATTTGAATAAATCCACCAGCTCTAAACGGTACAGACTCTCCTTCAGGAAGGTCAAGAACAAGCTCTTTAATGAAAGTCGCAACGGAGTCATTTGATCTAACTTTACACTCCCATTTACGAACACCAAAAACTTCTTCGGGAATATGAATTTTCATATTCTGCTTACAAGTAACCTGACAAGCAAGTCTCCAACCTTCTTTTGCTTCTTTTTTAGTGATGTGAGAAAGCTCTGTTGGAAGAATATCTCCTCCACCTTCAAACACTTGGGCCACACATTGACCACAAGTCCCACCTCCACCACAGGCAGAAGATAAGAATAATTTTTCATTTGCAAGGGCCCCCAAAAGCTTTTGCCCTGGAGAAACGACGATATCTTTTTCATCATTAATATTTATTTTAATATCACCTTGAGGTACTAATTTTGAACGAGCAACTAAGATCAATAATACTAAAAATAGTATGACCCCCGTAAACATCGCAACACCTAAAATAACTACTTCCATTTTATATTCCTTTAATTAGTTTTTAATTACAGTGAGATACCAGCAAAGGTCATAAACACAATTGCTAAAAGACCACAAGTCATAAAGGTAATTCCTAACCCTCTAAGTCCTGCCGGTACATCAGAGTAGTCCATTTTTTCTCTGATACCCGCTAAGATAGCAATTGCTAAGGCCCAACCAAGACCTGACCCTACCCCGTAGGCTACAGACTCACCAAAATTATAATCTCTTTCAACCATGAACAGTGACCCACCAAGAATGGCACAGTTAACGGTAATCAATGGAAGAAAGATACCAAGTGTGTTGTATAAGGCGGGAAAAAACTTATCCAAGGTCATCTCTAAGATTTGTACCATGGCAGCAATAACGCCGATATAAGAAATTAACCCTAAAAACGATAGGTCGACATCTGGATAACCGGCCCATGACAAAGCACCTGCTTTCAAGAAGTAAGTGTAGAGTAGATTATTAACTGGAATGGTAATAACCTGGACTACGATAACAGCAACCCCTAAACCTAATGCAGTTGAAACTTTTTTCGAAACTGCTAAAAAGGTACACATCCCCAAGAAAAAAGATAGTGCCAAGTTTTCAATAAATATCGCTTTAACTATTAAACTTAAATAATGTTCTAACATCTCAAACTCCTAATCTTCTACCTGAGAAGGGTCTCTTGTTCTAAGTACCCATATAATTGCACCAATCAAGAAAAATGCACTAGGTGGTAGTAACATTAAACCATTTGGTTGATACCAGCCACCGTCTTTGGTTAAGTCAAAAAATGTATAACCTAGAAGTTTTCCGGAACCAAAAAGCTCTCTAAAAAAACCAACAACTATTAAAATAAATGAATACCCTAATCCGTTACCAATTCCATCAAAGAAAGACTCTATTGGACCATTTTTCATTCCAAATGCTTCTGTACGCCCCATAACAATACAGTTTGTTATGATTAGCCCAACGTAAACTGCCATTGTCTTCCACTGATCATAGACATATGCCTTTAAAAACTGCTCTGCAATAATAACAAGAGAAGCAATAATCGTCATTTGAACAATAATTCTAACAGAACTTGGTACGTGATTCCTAATCAAAGAAACCCCAACGTTTGCAAATGCAATTACCATGGTAACCGCTGCACACATAACAAAAACATTTTTAAGTTGAACTGTTACCGCTAGAGCTGAACAGATTCCAAGAATTTGTAATGCAATGGGATTATTTTTCAATACAGGTTCAAATACTAATTTTTTCATACTCATCTATATACTCCCTGCTCTAACGTTTTCTAAGAATTTCGCATAACCATGACTGCCAAACCAATACTTCATGGAACTGGTAACACCATTTGCAGTGATCGTAGCACCAGATAAACCATCTACGCGATACTGAGCTAATCCGTGAGTGTTATCAACAGTACCTTTACTAACTGCAAAAGCTACATCGAAATTGTCATCATAAAGAAGTTTTCCAACCCATTGGTTTTTCCAGTTTGGATTATCAACCTCTCCCCCTAGACCAGGAGTCTCTCCTTGAGAGTAGTATGCAAAACCTTTAATTGTTCTTGTATCAGAGGCAAGGGCTATAAAACCATACATAGTCGACCAAAGACCTTTTCCCCATACATTTAAGATTATTGTTTCAATATCTCCGGATGCGTCTCTTGTTAAATAAACTTTTGCCCATTTTGAACGAGTACTTAACCCGCCGACATCGAGTTCAGCTGGAATCGTCACACTTTGATCTGGAGATTTTGCTGCTGCTATTTGATTAAAAGCATCTACATCTGTATCTACTTTCTCTCCAGTTTCCATATCAATAACTATTGTTTCGATATCGCTGAAAACTTCTTCAACATCATCACCCTCATTAAGCATTCCTGCACTCATAAGGATATTTTTTTTCACATCAAGCTCTGCATTCTTTGCTTGCGTTGGTCTCAATTTAACAACTGTAATTGATACCAAGATAGAACAAACAAAACAAAGAAGCCCAGCAACTGTAATTGTCTTTACTGCTTCACTACTTCCCTTAGACATTTCTTGCCATCCTTCTTTTAATATTTTTTTCAACTACAAAATAGTCAATTAATGGAGCAACTGCATTCATGAATAAAATTGCAAGCATCCACCCCTCTGGGTAAGCAGGGTTTACGACCCTAACAAGTACCCCGAGAACACCAATCAAAAATCCGTACACCCATCTTCCGCAATCTGTTGTTGTTGCACTCACTGGGTCAGTTGCCATAAAGACACACGCAAAGGCAAACCCACCAAGCACAAAGTGCCACTGAGGAGTCAACTCAAACATCGGGTTTGTATCAGACCCAATAAAGTTAAAAAATAAAGACATCGCAACCATTCCAAGAACCATTGAAAGCATAATTCTCCATGAGCCAATTCCTGTTATTATTAAGTACGCTGCTCCTAAAAGACAAAATAAAGTAGATGTCTCTCCCATTGAACCTGGGATAAAACCAATAAATGCATCATTCCAAGAGTAAGTGATAGCATCAAGTCCACCTTGAGCGGCTTGTGCAAGCGCTGTTGCACCAGTGTATCCGTCAACCGCAGTCCAAACAGCATCTCCTGATATTTGTGCAGGGTAAGCAAAGAATAAGAAAGCTCTCGCCGTTAAAGCTGGGTTAAAAATATTTCTACCAGTTCCACCGAAAATCTCTTTTCCGATAACAACTCCAAAGATAATCCCAACGGCTACCTGCCATAGAGGAATTGTAGGAGGTAAAATTAATGGATAAAGGAGTCCAGTCACGAGAAACCCTTCGTTAACTTCGTGCTTTCTTACTGTCGCAAAAATAACTTCACAAATACCACCAGCAATTTGTGTTACCAGAAAGACTGGAAAAAACCACATAAAACCGTGAGCGAAATTATGAATCATATTACTAGGGTCAAATCCAAGCCCAATTGCCCTTAGAAGGTCAGCTCTCCAGCCAACAGCTTCCATACCAGCACTTGCGAGAGCAGAATTGGCCTGCATCCCAGTATTGTAAAGAGTAAATAAAACCAATGGCCCAAGTGCCATAGCAACTGTAATCATGGTTCTTTTTAAGTCAATCCCATCTCTTACATGGGTGTTACCTTCCGCAGCCTGTCCAGGAGTAAATGCAAAAGTATCAATCATCTCATACAATGGATAGAACAGCTGAAGTTTCCCACCTTTATGAAAGTGAGGTTCTTGTTTATCTAAAAAATCTCTTAAAAGTTTCATTACCCCTCCTTTTCAATGATTGTTAAGCTTTCTCTAAGCTTAGGTGCAAAATCATTTTTACAAGGATCAACAAATGTACATAACGCCAGATCTTCTTCATCCAGCTCAAGAACACCAAGCTTCACCCCCATATCTGTATTTCCACTCATTAAAGTCTTTAATAAATGAGTTGGATAAATATCAAGAGGCATCACTTTCTCGTAGGAACCAATAGGAACAATGGATCTTAAAGAACCATTGCCATTTGTCGTAAAATTAAATTTTTTCGGAAGTAGTTTAGATAAATAAATATTTTTAACCGAAAATCTATTGAGTCCAGGAGAATGCCAACCAAGGAACTCTCTCTCTCTTCCTTCTTTTAGAAGAGAAACTTGATGATGAAATCTTCCCAGGTAACAGAAACTGTCTTTAGCGTTACGTCCACCAAGTACTGAACCGGAAACAATCCGAACCTCAGCATCAGTGTTGACCTCATCTTTCATCAACTCACTTAAGCAAGCCCCAACTCTAGTTTTAATTAGTCTTGGCTCTTTTGCTACTGGCCCTGCCACAGAGATCACTCTTTCAGTGTAGAGTTTTCCGGTTTCAAGTAATTTACCAATAGCAATCACTTCTTGATAATTAGTATGCCATACAAATCTCTTCTCACTTACTGGATTTAAAAAGTGAATATGTGTTCCCACAAGTCCCGCTGGATGTGGTCCACTAAATTCTTCTTTTTGTACCCCCTCTACTGCCTCAACTTTTGAACCAGCTGCTGTAGTTAAAAATAATTTATCACTTAAAAGCTTTAAGGCCTTAAGACCTCGCTCAAAAGCAGCTTTATTTTCAGCAATGATTACTTGAGGGTCCGCAGCAAGAGGATTTGTATCAATTGCAGTTACAAAGATTGCAGATGGTCTCTCTTCAGGATGGGCAACCTTTGAAAACGGTCTTCTTCTAAGGGATGGCCACATTCCTGATTCAATCAATAACTCTTTAAAAGCTTTTTCATCGTATGACGACAAATCAGAACCTTTGTAAGAACTAAATTCTTGATAATCTTCACCTTCAACTTTAATGACAACGGATTGAAATGCTCGTTTAGCACCTCTATTGATTTCGACAACTTCTCCGGTAGCAGGAGAGGTATACTTTACACCAGAAGTCTTTTTATCCGTGTAAAGCACTTGCCCAATCTTAACCTTGTCCCCAACATTTACATTCATAGTAGGCTTCATTCCCACAACATCATCACCAATTAAAGCAACTCGAGTAACTGATCCTCCAGCTCGAATTTCTTGTTTAGGCGCCCCAGTTATAGGAAGGTCTAACCCTTTCTTTAATTTAATCATGCTTACATATTCCTTTTGAAAACATTAAAAATTTAAATTGGATATGCGTTACCAATATCATATTATTATAAATAATGACAATCGCGGTCAGTGCGTTAAGTGTAAAAAACTTGAGTTGTTTAATCAAGGCATAACTAAGAGAAAGTATGACATTAAAAAATAAAATTCTAGAAGGAAAGTTTCTCTATTTAAAAGACGGATCTTCTTATACTGATGAGATTTTCACTGTGCACAAAGAAGATAAAACTCAAGGGGATTATTTCTTTAAGTCAGAAGTTTTATCCCGCGTCAGAACTGGTGAGTTTTTAAAAATTTATATTGAGTATCATCTAAACACCGCACTAGAGCCTATCAAGATTACCACTCGTAGACTGCTGGGACATAAATCAAGCTTGGAAGTCTTTCAGATTAATCACCAGTCACGAAATGTTTACTACCAATTTACCGACTCTAACAATAAGCGCCATGAGTTTGAAAAAGTGGTAAATTCGAGAGCTCATTTTGCAACCCCATGTTTTTTAACCTCTATGATTATGCTTAACTATAAAGCGATAGACCCAGTGCAAAAAACATCGTACCAAATTATCTCAACAAATAATATTTGGAACTACAGTGGTCCATTCCAAGAGTATGAAATTGATTTGGAGTTACAAAACAGCCTACCTATTAATTTAAAAATTAATGGAAATGAGCTAAAGGCCACCCATATAAAAATGTATCCTCGTGAAGAAAAATCTGAAAGTGAAATTTTCCATGACTTTTATTTAAGTAAGTATTATTTCATTCCGTATAAAGTTGATTTTAATAATGGAATTATCATTCAAGTAGATAAACTGAAACATTTTGAAGATCAATTTTCAAAAAAATAAATTCAATGAATTAAAAAATCTTTTGTCTGCTCGCAGGCTTCTTTTAAGCTTGAGAGCCTAATATTATAGGGCTTCATCATGTCTTTGAACGTGTCTAATGTTCTTGGCTTCCACCTTGCTAACCTAGAGTCAGTGATTATAATACATCCTTTATCAGACTCTCTTCTAATAAGTCTTCCAAGTTTTTGATGGAGTGATCTTGTTCTATGAGCAAGAAAGTAATCATTGAACTCATTGCCAAAATTCATTTCATAGAAGTCTCTTCTTTTTTGAATAATAATATCTTGTCTAAGGTCAGGTACCTTATCCACATAAACGAATTCAAGGTTACGCCCCGGAATATCGATGCCCTCTCCAAAAGACTCCATTCCCACTAGGATTCCATTAGAACTCTTCTTAAATTCCTCCACTACATTATGACCAAGCCCTTGAATAAATAAAGGGATTTCCCCCTCAAATGCGCTCAGTAATAATTCGCAGGCCTTATCAAATCGTACTCTTGATGAGAATAGTAACAGGCTTCTTCCTCCAATGTCCCTGATGAGTGGCACTAAGTTTTCAATAACTTGTGGAATGAATTTCTGATCATACAAGCTTGGAGTATCAGTACAAAGATACACATGAGCATTATTTTCATAATCATAATGATTGTCTAGAAATAGCCCTGACTTAAATCTTTTCTCCGCTGGAAGTAAATTATAACCAGTCATCCACTCAACCTGGGCCATTCCTTTTGATCCATCAGAATTGGCCAAAGTAGCAGAAGTAAAGACAACGGAGTGGCTATCTTTAATTACTGTCTCGTAAAAAATCTCTCCTACATTTATAGGTGCTGAATTGAGCTCAAAGCCAAAGTCTTCATGATATTTAATTGAATTTGCTTGCCCCTCATTATCGGTTACAAGGTTGGTAAGTACCGTTTGAACATCATCCACATGAGAAACAAAGGACTCAAACAAGGTATAAGCAGTGATATCGTTATCATCTTGTAAGCTAGAAATATTCCATTTTTCAAGAAGAGGTGCAACTAAGTCGTAGACCCCCTTGAAAATAAACTTAAGCGAGTCAATATGATTGAAAATACTCACCTCTAAACTGGTATTCATTCCCTTTTCTTTAATCATAGGAAACTCATTCCAATAAATATCTGTAAAACGCGGAAGAGATTTTGCCTTTTTCTCAATCGCTTCTTTAAGACCTTCAAGGTTTTCTTGAATCATCTTAGCACTAGATGCTACTTCTTTTTTTATAGTTGAGGACAAAGCCTTTCCCTTATCGTCATCGTTGATAAGATAATAAACAGGTGCCACCATAGAACCCATATTTTTACCAAAATTTTCCAGTTCTTTTTGAGAAACCTCGTGAGTAAAGGCTTGTGTCGCCTCTGATTCAACCTTGTGTGCTTCATCAACCACTATGTACCCAGGTCTTTCAACTCCCCTCGGCCAAGAAAGAAGTAATGAGTGATTGCCAACTATAATGTCAGCTTCCTTTGCTTTTCGTAACCCTTGAAGATAAGTACAGTTGTGCCGATAAGGACACTTATTTCCCGTACATGCTCTATAGTCCACTCTTATACTTTCTTCTGTTTCACTAAACTCGGAAACTTTCCGCTTCAAAACATAAGGAACAGAGTCTTTAGTTAGAATGTTTGAATAATCTGATACTCTTTCATTGTAAAAGAACATCACATCGAAGTAGGCATTAGTAAGCCTCTCTCCAAACTCGGTCAAATTTAGCATTCCCTGCTCTGCGTTCAGTTGATTTCTGAACTGCAACTCACAGTAATGATTGCTGGAACCAACTAGGCGAATGACATTTAGATCGTGCTTGGATAAACCAAGTACTTTATATATAAGTGGAATATCTTTGGACATTGCTTGTTGCTGTAGAGCTTTCGTTCCTGTTGATATGATTACTTGCTCACCCTTGGACTTAGAAAGTAAA
>JBFKKF010000007.1:0-17576 GCA_041631355.1 Bacteriovoracaceae bacterium
GTATCCCGGGGAAGTTAAACTTCTAACTAAAAATCCGTTCTATCTCGAAGATATCAAAAAAGAGATGGCAACCAGTTTAAATACAATTCGCTCTGAAAAAATAGCCTCAGATTTAGTCTCCCTTAATCCTAGACTTGAGATTTTTAAAAGTAATGAGCACGTAAAGTTTTATAAAGATACTAAGTTTCATAGCTTTACTGGTCGGGCAAAGCCACATGAGATAAGAGAAAATGAACACTTCTATTCTTCTCCATTTTATCAATTTAATACCCAGGCCCTTTTTGAGGATACTGAAGCAATTGATAAAACCTTAAAGGTCAATGAATTGAATAAAATAATTCGCTTTATAGAGGTAACGACACCAGAGGACTTAGTAGAGAAAACTTATTTTAGACTTCATACAGGTGAGTTTGAAAGTATCTCATGTGAAAAATTGTACTTTTGTCAGTCTCCTAAGTCATTTTTAAACTTAGTTAAGAATAAAAACGAGCTAAGTGATAACGTACAACAATTTTGTACATCTATTGGCCAAGATAAGGCCATAGCAGTTCATTTTAAGGCCAAAAAAGAAGTCTATCCAGAAGAAGGAACGCTATTTATTCCTCAAAGTATGACTCACGAGTGGGGAAGTTTTATTTTGGATATTCAAAAATATGATCCAGCAGCTGAAACTCAAGAGCTTGTTGCCCTAATGTTTTTAACCGATGATGATATTCAAGAAGAAGAGCTTGCCAAAAAAATCAAATTAATGAGACGAGTGATTGAAAGAGTGCTTCCAGACTTTACCGAGGAAAATGTTGATCAAGTGATTCGATACTCTGAAGAATATAATATTTTTAATATTAATGATAATCTCTATTCAGACCTACAAAGCGAGAATATTCGGTTTTTAGGCGCTGGAGCTCCAATTAACCATGACATTGCAAATGAGTACAAAGGCTTTTCTAGGGCCTATTACTCGTTAATGACAGCGGATTTATAAGTAAGATTAAAACAGAACATATTTAGGAAGAAAAAAAGTAGGCATCCCTGCCCATTAGCACCTTCCCTGGTTAACTTAAGCTGTACTTAAATTCTAGGTTATTTTTTTATGGCCTGTCTTGTATAAAATCGAGATGTAAGAAAATATCATTTTTGATGAATATTCGGGTCTTTGGGATCTTATAGGGCAAAAAAAAGGGCCGGTTAAAAACCGACCCAATATTCTTATTTAAATTAAATTTAAATTAGAAAGTAACAGCAACGTTAGCTACGTTAAGAGTAAGGTGAGTGATGTTAAGATCATCTTTAGCATCATCATCAAACGCTCTTTTAGTCATTGCATAAGAAACTGATGGAGACCAGTTCCAGTTCATACCCATAAGAGATCCAAGCATGAATCTGTGTCCGTACTCAAGAGTGATAACAGTGTCTTTCCAACCTGTATCAGCAGTTGTGTCATTTTCAGAAACAGTTTTCATATCGTAGTGAAGAGCTACGAAACAAGAATCATCCCATGCACCGTGGATATTGTAGTAACCAGCAAGACCAATAGTTTGGTAGTTGTCTTCTTCTGAACCAGCTGCGATATCACCATCTACAGTCTCAGTTCCTTTCATAAACTTAACACCAGCACCCCAGTTTCCAGCGAAGGCCATAGCGTAGTTAATAGCAAGATTTTGAGATTCATTAGCATTGTCAGCATCATCTTTCATCATGTCGAAATCTAATGAGTCACAAGTACCATCAAAACATCCGTCTAATCTAACCATTGAGTTTCCAGCGAAAGCTGAAACAGTTGTAAGTGCTACTAGAGCTACTAAAAGTTTTTTCATGTTCCACATCCTTTGTTTGTTAAACAATATTGTTGTTATTGTTATGTAGTTATTCATTTAACTATAAAACCAAAATACTTTTGTACTATATAAAAGTGTAATTAATTTTCCTCAAATGAAAATAAAAAAATACACTTTTTTTTAAGTTTTAAAAAAGTATCTCTTATTTAAATTTTAATGTGTTTATCGTTAAACTGTCAAAGTTTCCCTGTCTAAGAGGAGTTAATAGTGTGTTTGTAGGGGCAAAAGCTTCAAGGTGACCTTTAATAAAGGGGAGTAGAAGATTGGTGATATAGATGTGCGGGGTAGAGTGTATTTACTCATCTAAATAATATACGACTAATCAGGTACATGAGCTAAAAAACTTAACTAATGTTGTTTGACAAAGCCCTCCAGCTTATTTCTAATTTTAATAAGGAAAAAATTGCCGATTAAACAAAAAGTATAGTTGCCTTTAATAAAAGGAACACAACAAGGAGATGTTAATGAAAAAACAAGTTGCAATCGCTATGGGATTAGCAGTTCTTTCTACTGGAGCTCTTGCCTCAAAAGCAAGACTAGAAGCTCTTGGGCAAGATGCAAATGGTTCGCAGTATCTTGATGACGTACGAAGCGTATTATTAAACCCAGCAATGTTAAATTACCACAAAGACTTTGTAACTCTAGAGTGGGGTAACACAAACCAAGAAGGTGCTACAACTCTTGATAGAGACGCTACAGCTACACCAAAGGCTGAAGGTGGGATGTTTAAAGCTGCTGGAAATATGGTTTATGGTTTATATTTTGGATCAGAGTCAAATACTTCTAATACTTTTAGAACTGCAGCTGGAGTTATGACTGAGCAAAATAACACTGATTTTTTCATCGCTGGTGATGCTGGAGTTCAATGGGGGGTAAGATTAACTTACCATAGCTTTGAAGATGAGCAAGCTGCAACTGAGGATAAATCAGATGCAATGAGAGCAGTTTTAGGTGTTATCTCTGGTGACACAGAAGCTTTCTTGAACTTTGGAATTTCAAACAAAGTTGAAGAGACGAGTGGACAAGAATTTGAAGGAAAGTCTTCGATTGATCTAGGTATTACTCACGGAATGGGTGATGTAGATTATATGGTTAGATATCAGTCAATTCAAGCAGAAGAGTCAACAACAAAAGATGAGGTAAAAGTTAATAATATCCATCTTGGGGTAGCTAAAAACTATAAGCTAAATGACAAGGCAACAGCTTGGGCGTCAGCATGGTATAAAATGGATAAAGCAGAGTGTGATGGAGCAAATACTTCTTTCCAAACTGCAATCTGTAAGGCTGCTAATAATGACGAGAAAAAAGATAACTATTTGCCAATTATTATGGGTGTAGAAGTTATGGCAAAAGAGTGGTTAACACTTAGAGGTTCTGTTACTCATAATATTATGGGAACTACTGAAAATGGTGCAGGTGATAAGAAAACTATGGAAGACACAACTGAAATTGCAGCTGGTGCTTCTTTAATGTGGGGTGATCTTGCTCTAGACGGTGTTATCGGTAACTCAAATGCAGGTGCTAACGCTAGTGCTACTGATACTTCTGCAGGTCAAGGTAACTTAAGATCTGATAATTTAATGTCAAGGGTATCTTTAACTTACAAATTCTAATAGGATGTTAGAATCGATCATATAATTGATCAATGCCCGGGCCAGTCCCGGGCTTTTTTTTGCCTGAATATTCTGATGTGTTAAAATAGTTTCCATGAAAATAAAAGTTTTGGCCTTCTTTTTTAGTTTAGTCCTGATTGTGTTTGGAATCTTAATTTATTATTGGTTTTATGTGGGAATACTGAAAGATCATTATGTGGTTTTTGATTCGAAAAATAATCAGTATAAAATTGTAAACGAACAACCCAAAAACTGGGTGAAACTGCAGGATATATCTCGCTACGGTAAGTGGGCAATCGTTATTAGTGAAGACTGGGCGTTTTTTGACCACAATGGACTAGACTTTAATCAAATTGAATCAGTCATTGAAGAAAGTCTAGAGGAAGGAAAGCTCGTGAGAGGGGCAAGTACTATAACTCAACAAGTGGTTAAAAACGCTTTTCTATCGAATAAAAAAAGCCTTATTAGAAAAATAAAAGAAGCCTATCTCGCTTTGGCCATTGAACATCACTTAAGTAAATCACAGATACTAGAGCAATATTTAAATTTAGTGGAATTAGGTGAAAATATCTATGGAATCAAATCCGCTAGTCAGTATTATTTCAAGAAACATCCCAGCGAATTAACGGCTAAAGAAGCTTCCTTTTTGGCCATGTTACTTCCAAGTCCTCGCAGATATGCGGAGTCATTTAGGCGCAGAAGACTAACTGATTTTGCGACCGATCAAATCAGCGACATTTTAGTTAAGCTTCGCCAAGCGGAAATTATGAGTGAGGAGCAAAGAATTATGGCCGAAGTAGAGATTCTTCCCTTTGAAGTGATGAATCATTTCGATGAGCAAAGCTTTGATATCAATGCCGAGGGCTACGTTGAAGATGATTCGTCAGAAATTTTAGTGGATGATTTACCAGGAATTTAGACAACGCAGACATTCATAAGCCGCAGTAGTAGCAGCGTTAGATAGGTTAAGTGATCTTATGTGTTCACTAAACATAGGAATATGATACATACGGTCTCGATAGTTTTGGTAATAATATTCTGGCATTCCTTTGGTTTCAGAACCAAAGATTAAATAACAATCTTCTTGGTAGGGAGCGCTGTAAAAATTTTGGTCCACATTGTTTTCAAAAAAGAATAATTGCTCTCTTTCAGGTTTTTCAGTTGCTAAAAATTCATCAAAATTTTCATATTCTTTGATTTTGACATATTTCCAGTAGTCAAGGCCTGCTCTTCGAACTGCTTTTTCCGAGAGATCAAAGCCATAGGGCTTAATAAGGATAAGCTCTAAATCTAGGGCAACACAAGTACGCCCGATACTCCCAGTATTTCCGGGAATTTCGGGCGCATATAGTACGATTTTAAAACTTTTTTGATTCACTACTTAGTTAAGAGCCTATGTAAACTTCTAACGATAAGTCCAGAACCACCTTTTGTCGGACAATATGGAAGGTGTTTTTGAGAGTCACATACACCAGCAATATCCAGGTGAGCCCATTTGATATCATTTTTAATAAAGTTTTCTAAGAAAGCCGCTGCAGTTGCTGTTCCCGCTCTGGCAGGGGTTCCAATATTCTTTAGATCTGCGATGTGAGACTTCATATCCTCTCTCCACTCGTCAATAATTGGAAGCTCCCACATATACTCATCTTGCTTTTTGGCAGCGTCTAAAACAGATTTGGTAAATTTATTATCATTTCCAAGAACCGCACATACTTCATTTCCGAGTGCAACTAAACAGGCTCCAGTAAGTGTAGCAGCATCAATAATATAGTCTGGTTTTTGATCACAAGCATAATCAAGACAATCAGCAAGAACTAATCTTCCTTCAGCATCTGTATTCAGTATTTCAACGGTTTTACCACTTCTTCCTTTAACAATTGAATCTGGGAAAGTCGCACTTTCGTTAACTGCATTATCGGTCATCCCTAGGATACAAGTAATTTTATAAGGAGAATTATTTAATACAGCAGCTCTAAATGCACCATAAACAGTAGCAGAGCCACCCATATCAAATTTCATACCCATCATTGAACCACCTGGCTTAAGTGAGTATCCACCAGTATCAAAGGTCAATCCTTTTCCAACTAAACAGTAGTGCTTAGTATTCTTGGTAGCTTTTTTAGGAGTGTAAGTTAGGTGAACTAATCTAGGATCATAAGCAGAACCAGCATTGACCGCCAAGAATAAGTTCATATTCTCTTTTTTAAGTTCACTCATTCCAAGAATTTTAACCTTTACCCCTTTTCCCTTAAGGGCAGTCTTCACATCTTTTTCAACTCTATCAGCATACTCCTCAGAGTGAAGTATATTGGGAGCTTCATTTACTAGATCTCGAGTGAAGTTTACTGAGCTCGCTAGGTTGTCGGCTTTGGCCGTAATCTTATCGATGCTTCGTTTTACTTTTTTATCACTTACGTAAATACAGATATCCTTGAAAGCTGAACCTTTCTTTTTTGACTTGTATTGGTCAAATTTGTAGCTCGTCATTTGTATTGATTCATACATTAGCTCAAGGGTGTCTCCAAGATTGTTTACAGCATTAAATGAAGCGGCATCAAAAACCACAGAGCTATATTGTTCGCCAGCAATTTCCTTATAGGCATTTGCAACTGCTCTTCTTATTCCTTCTGCCTTGGCCTTGGTTTTTTCTCCCATTCCAACCACAACAGCATTTGCTCCTCCTGGAAGGGTGAAAGTGAAAATTTTCCCGGCTTCAGCGGTAAAGTTATGAGATGACTTTACCATTGGAAAAATTTTAGCGGCTTCTTTATCACTCCAACTTAGTTGTACTTTTTTGTCTTTTTTAGCATAAGCAGCGAATACTTTTACCTCTGCTTTATCATAATGCTTGGTTTCGAAATCAAAATGTAACTTCATTCATTACTCCTTCATGGCTGAAAATATATTGTAGGCAATCTATCAGAATCGTAATTTATTGTCTAAATCTCAAGTATCAAGTAAGCTTTTTGTATGCCAAAGTTATACTCTAGTTACATTGCAGCAAATTTTATAATGCCTTTCTTGGTCAGTTCAGTGTTTTTTGTGTCTTTTTTGATGACCTTTGAACTCTTTAGAATCATGTCATTAGTGGCATCTGACGATATTACGGTCATGTTTATCCTAGGATTAGTGGGTAATGTTATGACGACACTTATCCCCATGGCCATTCCAATTTCCATATTTTTTTCTACTATTTATTGTTTGTCTAAGATGTCCGGGGACTCTGAATATGTTGCGATGCGCGCAGCAGGACTTACTAAAATCCATATCTTTAGACCTTTTATCCTGATTGCTATTATTGTTGCCTTCTGGGTGTTTCTTTTGACTCAAGAATTGGTGCCAAATGCCCATAGAAAAGTGAGAAAAAAGATCAAAATAATTAGCTCCGCCAGTTTAATCCAGGGACTTAAATCAGGACAGTTTTTTACTAATTTAGATAATATTACGATTTTTCCAGGAAAAATGGATGAAAACACTAAGAAGATGAATGATGTATTTCTCCAAATTTATAATCCTAAGGAGCTGCTAGAAAAAGTTATTGTGGCAAAAAATGGTGAAATTCTACATAACAAAGATGAAAAAACTGGAGTAGAGTCTTTCAAGTTGTTTTTGAAGGATGGGACTATTGTTAACCTCAGTGAGAAAGTTAATAACCTTGAAAAGATTCGCTTTGAAGAGTACCTATTACCAATTTCGGAGAAAAGATTCTCCTACGCGACTTCATTAAAAGAAATCATGATGAATCGTAAAGAGTTATCTGAGTTTATAAATGGAGGACTTAAGAAGGCCCTAAAAGATGGATTTAATAAAAAAGAATATTTTAATGCTCGTTACGAATATTGGAATAGAATTAATACTCCTATTCTTTGCATGCTTCTGGTTTTTGTTGGCTTTGGCCTGGGTGTTGCTGGAAACAGAGGCAAAAGTAAGAACTCTAGCGGGAAAGGTATCTTAATTCTTATCAGTTACTATCTTATCTATTTTAGTATTGTTAGTACTGCCAGGGGTGGACAAGTTCCCATATTTTTATGTGCAGTTCTTCCCAATTTATTTTTAATTATCATGGGCTTCAGATATTTCAAAAAAATTGATTGGATAAGCTAATTATTCCTCAGCCTCGGCCATATTCTTTTTATACTCTTCCGCCGAGTAAGGAATACCTTTGTAAGATGGAAATAGTGGTAGCTCGTGATCTTTAGCTGCACTTTCTGGGAAAATTAAGCTTTTCACACCACTTCTGGTATTGGCACTTACAAGTTGGTTATTCCAAAATACGGTAGCCGCATTAAAGTTCCCCATGAAAAGAAGGATCTTTTTTCCCTGTAAAAAAAGTCTTCTTCCTTGGCGTAAAACATATCTTTTCACTGGTTGATCATCAACTTGATAACTAATCCAAGTATCTTCTTCCTTGGCCACGAGGTAAACACTTTCTAGTTCGTCATTTGCAGCGGCCTTAATATTTGCAGGTAATAGCTTTGGATTCTGAGTTTCCTTAGCATCTTTAGAGACGTCGTACATGTCAATCGGAGCTGGGTAGAATTTTTTAAAGGGAAATTTGCCGTCAGTTCGGGTTGTGACCTTTTTCTCTTCTTCTTTCTCTTCAGCTTTTTTGGGTTCTTCCTTTACTTCAGGCTCTGGTTTTTCGAGTTCTTCTTTGGCTACTTTAACTGGTTCAATTTGAGCTTCTGGAGCTTCTTCGGCTGCTGTCGTCGTGTCTTCTTCTTTATTATCTTCGGTGCTAGATTCATCTCTTAACTTTTTATGGGTATCCATTTCAAGGATATTTTTCTTCTCATCTTTTAACTTCAAAGGATTTACGCTGGTACTTTTAATAACCTTCTGTTCATAGCTTAGATTGCTAAAAAAGGTGACGATTCCTTTTAACATTAGTCCTACAACCGCAATGACAGTAATTGAGATAAGAATTTTCTTATTAAGTAGTGGTTGAATAATTGAAATTAGGGTTTCTCTCATCTCTTCAGATTCAACTTCCTCTAGGTTATCAGATTGAAGTGAACCCAAATGAATTGGCTGTTCTTCAACTTCTTCTGTTTCCCCACTTTGTACTCTATAGGTCGTTTCCAGAATGGACATTGCTTCCTTCTGATCAATGCCAATAGTCGAAGAGTAGTTTTTTACAAAACCTTTTACATAAGTTTTATTAGGTAGTTTCGCTAAGTCATTAGATTCTAGTGACTTTAGAATATTGATATTGATCTTAGTTTTCTTTGCAACATCTTCAAGTTTAATATTCTTGTTCTTTCTTGCAGTTTGTAAAAACTGACCAATCATAATTTGTTTTTCCATATTTCACTATTTTAGAGAAAAATCAAAAAATTAAAAGTTAGGAGTCAATATCTTCCTAGGTAAGTTCGATTTGTTATCTCTGGTTTGAGGGTGTGAGTTCAGTGCCTCGAGTTGCTTATTGGCAAGTTTATTGTATTTTGATACGGAAAAACGATCTATAATCTCTTCCAGCTTCACTTTCGCAGTATCATACTTCTTTAGTTCGATATAGGTAAGGGCCTGATGATATAGTGGCTCAGGATTATTATAGCAAGTACCCTTTGAAGCATTCTTGAATTCATCTAGGGCCTGGGCGTACTTTCCATTTTTAAAGTAGAGATTACCGACCTGAAAATGAGCCGGGCAGTAGTTAGCATTTTCATTAATTGATTGTTTGAAATAATTTAATGCTTCAGAAGGCTTGTTTTGCTTTAGGTACAGCAGTCCTAGGTTATAGTAAGTCCTAAATTGTGCTGTATAAGTTAGGTCATCAAGAACGAGGTTAAATTGTGTCTTAGCTTCAGAGTAATTGCCAAGGTTCAAGTAAACTGTCGCTAGATTAAGTCTAGCATCAGTATTTTTTGGATCTAGGCTAATCGAACTTTTTAAATATTTAATAGCTCTCTCAGGTCTCTTTTTGAAGTAATAGGCCATTCCGAGGTTATTTTGAATTCTAGAGTCGTCAGGTTTGAGAGTATTTGCTTCAAGTAAGTGCTTTAGTGCTAGAGTATATTGCTCCTTTACTAACTCGTGAGTCCCCTGGTTATAATAGATTTCGGCCCTCTTGTGTTCAGGTGAAATAAAGTTTTTAGGATTTGAAGCACAAGAAATAACGAGAATTTGTAGTAAAAGTAATAGTGATAATCGCATTCTTTCCTCCGCAGGTGTATACCGATATAATAGCGAAAGATTCCACTATTTGAAAAGTCTTTAAGCGCTGTATTTTATAATGGCGACGGACTCAAAATGAAAGGTACTTGGAAAAAGATCTACAAGCCAAAACTCAGAGACTTGAAATTCTTTAGGAAGTGAAGTTAGGTCTCTTGCCATTGTCGCAGGGTGGCAGGATACATAGATAATATTTTGAGGCTTAACTTCACTTATCCATTGGGAAAAATACTTAAAACCACTGCGCGGCGGATCAATGATTAACGTATCAAATTCCGTTGTATTTATTGCTCTAAATCTATCCAGGGAATCCTCTTTATAAAGGTCAAGATCAGTAAACTCATCTCCTGGTACTTGTCCTCGGTAAATATCAATGCAAGTACGGCTTTTACAGTTAAGATCGTTACTTAGATTCCCTTTGCCACCAAATAAATCCAGACAGTTGATTTCTTTGTTATTAAAGTAGTTTTTTATCTCTTCTAACATAAGTTTATTCGTATCTTTATTTACCTGGGTAAAACCACCATCGGCATAAGGTCTATTCCAGCTAATTTTTACTTCACCATCAAGTTCATAAATTTCAACATGACCTTTAGGAGGAGATTTAGGTGCCAAGCTTTGCCAATTTTCAAGTAAGACTTGGTAGTGGTGCTCTACCACTTCATTAGGAAGTTTACACTTAGGTACAGGGATTATTTTATTATTCTTTCCCATAAAACCGATAAGATTAAGCTTTCGATTATAATGTAGCTGTATTCTATTCCTATAATGTAGGCGACTAGGTGATCTAATAATTTTTAGGTTCTTAAAATCAAATTGTATTTTCTGGAATACTTTTTCAAAGTTTTTCCGCTTAAAGGATATCTCCTCTTGATAGCTAGTGTGAAGGTAGTGACATCCTGGGCAAATATCAAAGTGAGGACAAGGGCTCTCCACTCGATTAGGGCTTTCCTGGTCTAAAGAAATCAGTTGACCAAAGTGGACTCCCTTTCTAGACTTGGTGATTTTAAACTTACCAATTTCACCAGGCAGAGTTTTGGGGATAAAATAGATTTCCCCATCTTTCTTATAAACTCCCTGGCCTAGAGGATCAATATGGTCAATTATAAAGTTTCTCATTTGTGTCAAATTTTCTCAGTTAGAAAAATACCTAAAATCACGTAAAATATAATCAATATATGAATAACTTATATCACAAAATATCATTTTTATTAGAAATGTTCATCAATGGAACATTTATTTTAATATATTCACTGCATCGTTCAGGAAAAATTGAATTGTTAAATATTAGCGAAAGCACTGGGAACTTTGTTTTAGAAGTCTTTACCTATATGGCACCTATTGTTGTTCTCGGCTCAGTTTATTCTTTTTACAAAAGTAGTAAAAATGTTGATGAGTTTTTTCGAAAGTATATCTTCTCATTAATCTGTGTCGTACCCATGTTAATCACTTTTGGTGAAGTTCAATTTGCATTTTGGTTGTCAGCAGTCCATTTATTTTCATCAGTTCTTTCTCTTTACGAGGTTACAGGAACTCAAGAGCAAGTTAAGAAAATTACTCGCGCCACTACTATTTTAGAACGAATCAAACTAGCTCCGGCCCAGATAGTTATTCTATCGTTCTCACTCCTTATTGGTTTTGGAACTTTGTTATTAGTTATCCCTATCTCTGCAGCTGAAGGAAAATACATAAATTTTATAGATGCTTTCTTTATGGCGACGAGCGCAACCTGTGTTACCGGCTTATCTACACTTTCAGTGGTAGATAATTTTAGCTTTATGGGACAAATCATTATTTTGATTCTAATCCAAATTGGTGGGTTGGGTTATATGACCCTCTATTCATCAATTACAATTCTATTAGGTAAGTCTCTGGCCGTGAGAGACCAGGTTGTTATGCAGGATTTACTTGATATTTCTTCCCTGGAAGATCTTATTCAAATGATTGTTAATATCATTAAATATACCCTTGTGATTGAATTTGTTGGGGCGATTATTTTGACCATTGGCTTTACGATGAAAGGCTATGAGTTTGGTGAAGCCATATATTTTGGAATTTTTCACAGTGTATCAGCATTTTGTAATGCTGGTTTTGCGCTATTTAATAACTCGCTAGAAGAGTTTGGTAGAGATCCATTAATCCACGGAACAGTAAGTGCACTTATTTTATTAGGTGGACTTGGCTTTATTGTCATTAAAGAATTAGAGTATATTGTTTTTAAACGAGGGAAATTAATAAACCTTAGTGTGCACTCAAAAATTGTTTTAACCACAAATATAGCCTTAGTTGTCTTACTGGCGATTTATATCTTTTTTAGTGAATTTCTCCATGCATTTTCGGCTTATAGCGTTTGGGATATGATTCAGCTATCAGTATTTCAATCAATAACCACGAGAACAGCTGGCTTTAATACACTTCCACTAAATTTACTACATCCACATACAATTTATCTATTCTCATTGATTATGTTTATTGGGGCCAGTCCTGGCTCAACTGGTGGTGGGATTAAAACCACAACCTTTGCAATACTTTTTCAATCGGTGAAGGCAACGATTAAAGGTAAGGACAAGGTGGAGTTTTTTGACAGGGCAGTTCCAAATGCAATTGTTGTTCGTGCCATCTCTATCATTGTTATTTCACTGATGATGGTAAGTTTTTTCATATTATTGATGATGAGATTGGAACCAGAGCATGACTTTCTGTCACTGTTCTTCGAAGTGGTCAGTGCATTTGCTACGGTTGGATTGTCTTTGGGAATCACACCTTATTTAAGTGTATTAGGAAAATTAGTTATTATAGTTGTCATGTTTATCGGAAGAGTTGGGCCATTGACTTTGACTCTGGCAATAGGACAGAAACAACAAGAACAAGGTAAAGTTGAATATCCTAATGGAAGGATAATGATAGGGTAGATATATGATTGTAACAGTAATTGGATTAGGTACTTTTGGGGCCAAAACTGCAACGAGACTCTTTGAAAAGGGAGCTGAAGTCATAGCGATAGATTATGCATCCGAGTTAGTAGACAAAATTAAAGATAGGGTTACTCATGCTATATGTATAGATGTTACGGATGAACGGGCCGTGCGCTCCACCAATATTTCTGATGTTGATGTGGCCATCGTTGCCATTGGGGATAATATTGAGATGAGTATTATGGCAGTAGCGATGCTTAGAAAGCTTGGGGTAGGAAAGATTATCGCTAGAGCTACAAACAAGCTTCACGAACATGTTCTAAAAGAGATTGGGGCTTCTGAGATTATAAAAGTTGAAGAGGAGATGGGAGAGATTGTCGCATCTAAGATTGTAGCACCTCACGTTCTACAACGATATAATTTTGCTGCAGGCTATTCGATAGTTGAGATCAGACTCGGTAAAAGGTTTGAAGGGAAGACATTGGTAGAGTCACAAATAAGGCAGAATTATTCTTTGAATATAGTGGCCTTGCAAAAAAGAGTTCCTTTTATTACTGAAGATGGAAAATCTTCCTTTAGAATTGAGATAAATGATAGTCCACTACCAATGGATATTATTTCTGAAGATGATATTGTTGTTTTGGTAGGATCAGAGCATAATTTTGATAAATTGTTTTCGGACTTAGCTGAAAATTAGGATAAGAGAATGAATATTTCATTAAAAAAGAGAATTGCGATAAGTTTTGCCCTAGTTAATGTGATGGCATTAATTATAGGTTTCACTGTTTTTTATTTCTTTGATAGTTTAAACGAAGAGATAGAGCATATTTCCACCAACTCTAATTTGGTGGGGGATCTCTCAGATGAGATATCCATATCAGCAGTTACCATACTTAAAAAGCAAAAGAAAATTCTCACTAATAAGGCAAGTAAAGAAGATTTAGAAATATTAAAAAATGAATGTGATAATTTTCACTCTCAGCTAGAGCGTCTTAATACTTATTATACTGAAATGGAAATTAAGACCACCATCTCAAAGATGATTGGTTATGTTGATGCTCTTCAGACATTATTAAGTAAAACATCCTTAGATAATTATCGTGATACAGGTAATCTCTCGGCCATTGGAGAGCTTGCAGATAAAATTCTAGAGTCCTTTCTCGATTTTCAAGATATTCAGTATCACCAAAATATGGAAAAAGATAAACAACTAAAAGAGGTTATTGGGGAGACAAAAAGATATATGCTTTGGATCTTAATAATAACTTTTTTAACTACAATTTTAATCAGCCTCGTTATACCTGGAAAAATCTCACTTCCATTTAAAAAGATTAATGATGCAGTTAGAGAGCTTCAGGATTGTAATTTCGATGTTACAATTTATTACTCTCAAGATGACGAGATAGGTGAGCTAGCTGAAGAGTTGAATAAAATGATTGGTAATATGAAGACCTTTGAAGAACTCAGAACGGATAGAATTTCAGTTGAGCTAAGAAAATTTGATATTTTGGCCAATATGATTAAGAAGAACGTTCTGATTGCTAATGCAAGAGGAGAGCTAATTTATTTGAACAACCAAATGTATAAAGTGTTAAATATAGATTCAGAGAGTGTATTAAACAAAAATATGGAAGATACTTTAATACCTTCCTCGATTAAAGAGGCTTACGAGTTAGCATTAAAGAGAAGGTCTAAGATTGATAACGCCGAAATCGAAATTGTTAATAAAAAAGTCATTGAAAGAGAACTTGACTCTGGTGAAATTGAAGAGATTGAGGAAGTAGAAGAAGTGTTTAAGGGATTTGCCAATGTAATCCCGATCAGGGCCAAAGAATCTGCTCTAGACTATTATATGATGGTATTATCAGAAGAAATGTTCGCTTAAAGGTGCCAGGAGACTTTTGGTAACCCTAGTGCGTCATAAATAACGCAGTGATTTCATGAAAAGTCCCCTAGCTCTTTAGGGAAAAAACCATTAATATATCTCAGATTATGGAAACTAAGTTTATTAGAAATTTTTCAATTATCGCTCATATCGATCATGGAAAATCCACTTTAGCAGACAGATTAATACAATTGACGAATTCGGTAACGGATCGTGAGATGAAAGATCGTCTATTAGATAATATGGATTTAGAGAAAGAGCGTGGAATTACCATCAAGGCCCAAACGGTTAGGCTTAAGTATCACGCTAAAGACGGGAATACATATTATTTAAATTTAATAGATACTCCTGGCCATGTTGATTTCACCTATGAGGTGTCGCGGTCATTAGCTTCTTGCGAAGGAGCTCTACTGGTTGTCGATGCATCCCAAGGTGTAGAAGCTCAAACTTTGGCCAATGTTTATATGGCCATTGAAAATGATTTAGAAGTTTTGCCAGTGCTAAATAAAATCGACCTTCCCCATGCTGATGTGGATAAGGTGAAACAAGAAATTGAAGATGTTGTTGGAATTGAAGCATTGGAAGCCCCTTTAGTTTCAGCTAAATCCGGGATCGGCGTGGAAGATCTTCTGGAAGATATTGTAAGAGTCATTCCTCATCCCACGGGAGATTCAGAAAAACCACTTCAGGCATTAATTTTTGATTCTTGGTTTGATCCTTACCGGGGAGTAGTTGTTCTTGTTAGAGTTTTCGAAGGGAAAATGAAAACTAAAGATAAGGTCTATTTTAAACACTCCGATCGTAGTTATGAAATTATTAAGTTAGCGGTTCATGAACCATTCTATACTGAGGTAAATGAATTAGGAGCTGGAGAAGTTGGAGTTATCATTTGTGGAATTAAAACCATAAGAGATATTAAAATTGGTGACACCATTGTTATGGATAAGCAAAAGGCGACACCTTCACTAGCAGGTTACGAGGAAATTAAGCCCATGGTATTTTGTGGGATTTTCCCAGTAGTCTCTGATGACTACGAAGAACTAAAGGATGCACTAGAAAAGCTTGCATTGAATGATTCTTCATTTAGTTATGAGCCAGAAACTTCTGGAGCACTTGGCTTTGGGTTTAGATGTGGCTTTCTAGGTCTATTACATATGTCAATCATTCAGGAAAGACTTGAGCGTGAGTTTAGCTTGAATCTTATTTCAACCGCTCCATCGGTTAATTATAAGGTTGTAACTAAAAAGCAAGAAGAGATGATGGTGGATAATCCAAGTGATTTGCCAGATATGGGAGAGGTAGAGTCTATCTCTGAGCCAATGGTTGAAATCTCTATCCATGTACCTAATGACTATGTAGGACAGATAATCACTTTATGTGAAAAACGCAGAGGCATTCAGCAAGATATTAATTATATTACTAGTGAAAGAGTACAGGTTGTGTACTATTTACCTTTGAGTGAAATGGTTTTTGATTTTTATGATCAATTAAAGTCCATAACTAAGGGCTATGCTTCGATGGATTATGAGTTTAAAGACTATATGCCTTCTAAATTGGTAAAACTTGATATTTTACTCAATGGGGATCCAGTAGATGCACTATCACTAATTTGTCATGAATCTAGCTCCTATGTAAAAGGAAGAGATTTAGTACAAAAACTTAGAAAAATTATTGACCGACAGCAATTTGATATTGCGATACAAGCTGCGGTTGGAAATAAGGTTATTGCAAGGGAGACTGTTAAGGCCCTGAGAAAGAACGTTCTTGCAAAATGTTATGGTGGGGATGTTTCTAGGAAAAGAAAGTTATTAGAAAAGCAAAAAGAAGGAAAGAAGCGAATGAAGATGGTTGGGAATGTTGAAGTACCCCAAGAAGCTTTCCTTGCTGTATTAAAGGTAGATGAATAGTGAATATCCTTCAAGAAGAAGTTGAAAAGATTTTGTCATGGTATTCGACAAATCAATATGATGAGATGAAAAAAGCTCGTGATATTTACTTTACCAAAACAGGTAGGGTAGATGAGGACTCTGATGAGTACGAAGCTCGGATGAATAGTTTTAATGACTGGTTTGTATTTCATTATAAAAAAGAAAATGGGGTTTCTGTTTTAGATAACTACATCACAAAAAATAAAGTCGCTGAAGATATTGAAAAATCTCTCAGAGAAGCAAATTACTCTTTGTTTTTATTTCAAAAGATCAACTTTAGAAAACAAGTGGTAGTAAAAGATATTCTACATAATAATAAATTTATCCTTTCCAGTAAAAATGGGTTTCTTGCCCTTGTAGAGGACGATCTTTTTATAGGACACTCTGCAGTTTATAACGAAGAACACTTTTTACTAAATGGGCTTTGCACCTTACCAAGAGATGTTTTGTCTAAACTTAAAAAAGAATCTAAAAGAATCAGAAAGCTTAACAATATTAATGAGGAAGAAGATTTCTTATTAAATATTGAAAGGCTTAAACAGCGCTCTGTCCATTATGGACATATTAACTCAGAGCAAATTTTCAATTTTTAGTTTTCCAATTGGGCCTTAGTTATATCCGGGCGAAGTTGTTTCTTATTTCGGTAAAAGAGATAAGGAAAAACTCCTGTTAGATTAGTAAATAAAGAAAAGAAAAAGTAGATATTAAATAGATTTTCCCCGTTCTGTACGCCAAAATAACTTAATAATTTTCCAAAAACAACATGTCCGACACCGAGACCACCTGGAGAGATGGGGATTGCAAGGCTAATAAATCCTGCAGGAAGGACGGTGAATGCGGTAGAAAGTTTGAATTCTCCAACAGCATAAGGCGCCACAAGGTACCAGAAGATACAAATAGCAATTCCTTGAATTAGCATACTTAATCCAAGTAGGGTTAAGATTTTGTTTCTAAATAAATAGATATCGTTCCAAATAACTTCTAATTTTCTGACAAGAGTTCCAAGGTATTTGATATTTCTAAAGGGTCTTGCCAATTGATGGGGAAGTTTATCGAAAAAGAATAGAATGATGAGAGTTAGAATAACACCAGCGAGTAATACCAAATTAAAATGAATAATATATTTTACATCTTCAGATAGTGTGGATAATAAATTATAGTTTATGGCCGAAACGATTCCTCCAATGGTGATAAGACCTATTAAGCCAAGGAGACGATCAACAAAC
>JBFKKF010000008.1:0-16784 GCA_041631355.1 Bacteriovoracaceae bacterium
GGAATGTTATGTAATGCTGGTTACCACATAGACATGCGAGGAAATGTATATTCTTGTTGGAGTGCTTACACTGAAAAAAATACACTTGGAAATGTGTTTAAAGATGGGCCTAAAAAATTATCAGGGTGGACTTTGTGTACCTATGACCTGTGTGCCTGTGGAACTCGTTATACCAAGTACTCCACTGAAAAGTATTTAGAACATAAGAGAAAGAATACTTTATGAAGTTAAAGGATATTAGAAACACCCAGTTTTTTACCGTATTACTTACAGGAAGATGTGACTTTAGATGCACCTACTGTGATGAAGAGCAGTTTGCCCTTAAAAAAGAATTGTCATTTGAAAACTATATGCACGTATTAGATTTCATTGACAACAAGGTCACAAAGCCAATCTCTAATATTCATTTATTTGGAGGGGAGCCAACTTTAAATAAAGATATTTTCAAAATGGTAGAAGAAACTAAAAAAAGAAATAACATTTACCTAAATATGACAACTAACTTGAATAAACCGGCCAAATATTACCTGGATTTGAATGTTCTCTTAGTTGCCTCATATCACCATGAATACCTAAAAGAATCTCCTGAGTCTTGGTTTGAAAAGGCGCTTAAAATTCATGAGCGGGGATTAATTAAGCATATCACAGTGATGATTTATCCCGAAATTGCTGATGAAATTTATCATTTGTATCATAAGTATCTGGGGAAATTACCAATGATTGTTGTTCCTTTATTCGAGGTAAAAAATACAGATTGGTTTGAAAATGAGAAAAAACGATATAGTACAGACCCGTTTTCCTATGAGAATGAAGCGAATCATTTTATGGGAGAATATGATCCTAATAAAATGATATTTTGTACTTCAGGACTCATTATAGATGAAGAAGGTTATATTCATTATTGTTGGCCACGTTATTTCGAAAAACAAAAGCATATCTCAAAAGCACAGTATTCGCACTTTCACCTCTGCACTAAAAAGACAGAGGCTTGTGATTCAGAGATAATTATGGGCCATGATATTAATGACCTACATTACGATATGAACCATAAAAGATGGCATGAACATTGGATATTTTGCAATGCTTAGGGGACTTCAAATACAAATTCCATTAACGAGTGTGTGCACTTTAAAATGTGTTACTTGTATAAGAGGAACAAATCTTAAATACCTCCCTCTGTATCAAAGTGTTGGTGATTTTAAGCGTATAATTGATCGATTAGCAGACTTAGAAAAACCAGTTAGAAATATTGACCTTACTTGCATTATTGGAGAAACATCTCAGGATAAAGACCTATTAGAAAAGTTAGAAATCTTAGAGCATGCTGGACATATTTTATCTTATGACTTTGTAACTAACTTGGTTCCCCATAAAAACGTTGATATTGTAGATATAATTACCTCTTCTAAGTATAAAAAAATGGCACCGATATTTGTCTCAGTTTATGGTACGGACAAGAAGACCTATGTTGAATATACCAAGACTAACGAACAAACTTGGCAGGTATTTAATCGTAACTTAGAGAGATTACTGGATAAAACTTTTAGTAAGAGTACTCGTAAATTGAATCTGTACTTTAGGTATGATAATTATTCAGAGAAAGCTAATGACAGGGTGTTTTCCAAAATTAATATTTTATCTCAAATGGGTAAATTAAATGTTGATGATAGTACGGCCAAGTCTAACTACGATTGGGCCGGTAGGCACCCAGATATAAAATATCTTGCCCCAATCCCTCACCAAACAGGAATTTGCCTACATGCGGTCGAGCAAAATTGTATTTGGCCAAATGGTGATGTTTCCCAGTGCGGAATGATTGATTATAATAAAGAAATGATTAAAGGTAATATCTTTGAAGATTCATTAGATTTATTTTTTAAGAATAAAATGCATAAACTATGTGAGGGATGTCGTGAATACGAAATGGCCATGGAATAAAGGTATATCAATAATGACAGTGATTCCCTGTCAGCTTAAGTGCTTCTTTTGCTTGGAAGGAAGTAATTATGATATTCCACGAAAAATTTTCACTGTAGATAAATTCAAAGAGCTTGTAGATAGGTTACTTGATCATGGTTTTGATCAAGTCGATTTAACACCGGTTGTGGGGGATATTTTTCAAGACCCAGGGATCTATGAGAAAATGGCCTATCTAAATAAGAAAAAACTTTTCTTTGAATATGTCTCAAATATTTTATCCCTTAGAAAAGATAAGATTGAGGAAGTTCTCTCTTATGAAAAAATGGAATTTGCTATATCTATTTATGGCTGGGATGAAGAATCTTATAAAAAGGTAACTAATAAAGATCACTTCAAATTATTTCTTAAAAACTTAAGGTTAATAACAGAAGTTCCTGGTTGTAAAGAAAATGTAAGACTATATCTACGTAACGGAGATTGGCACGAGATACCGGACTCAGAGGTTAAAACTTTAATGGAAGAGCTCTATGATAGAGGAGCAACTGTTGAGGATGCAGAACTTACTAATAAGAACTGGGGGAGTAGGCTTCCTTTTGGACCTGAGGTGAAAAATAAAGGGTTATGCAATCGATTCTTATTTGAAAATGGGATATATCCTAATGGTGACATCACACTTTGTAATTGTTGGGATTGGGATGGTTATTTTATTATTGGAAATATTTATGAGAATAGTTTAGATGAAATTTATGATCTTGATATAAATGAAAAGCTTCATAGATTTGTAAAAAATCAAATTATGTCCAGATATGAAGGTCCATGTAAAAATTGTAATGATTTCTATCAAACGGATCAAACATGGGGGTACGAGTGGATTGAAAGATATAAAATGTTATACCCCCAAAATAGTCCTATGAGCTCCCCTGGAAAAACGAAGTCAGAGGTAGTAATAAAGTCATGAATTCTGCATTAGTTCTTATTGTTGAAAATGAACATAATTGCGGTGAATTCAACCGTCCTGAGCCTTTAGTGGAGGAATTAAAGCTATGTGTGAATAGTTGGAGGAAGTACCACTCAGATATTCCTATCGTTGCCATCTGTCCTTCTGATAAAGGAATTAAATCGGACTTAGTACAAGCGCTAGATATAGAATACTATCAATTAAATATAAAGCAGAATCATAGTTGCGGATATTACAATATCCCTTTAGGACTTTCTTGGGCCGAAGATAATCTTAAGTATGATTACTTTATTCATATTGATTTGGATATGATTTTAGTACGTCCACTTAACTTGGAAGAACTTCAAAGGGATAAGATTTATATTGGACGACTTAATGATAAGGAAAAAAAGCCCAATCATTTATTAATGAATATTGAATATACATTTGAAAGTAATTTTATTTGCTTACATAAAGAGCATGGATTTTTAAAACGTTGGCAGGAAGTGACAGTAGAGCTATATAAACGTCTAGATAACCAACAAAATGAATTTTATCCTGAGATTGAAGAATTTGCCATTGACTATATTTATCAAAATGACAATTACCCCATTGTTGACTTGGTAGATTATCAAGTAGGGGCAAGATACCCCTTAAAAAATATTAATAAACCTAACCAGGTAAAGTTTCATCATAACCATATCTATGAACCAAAAGAGGAATTTATAAAGTGGAAACTCCTCACACGATAATGATTCAGACGATTAATACATGTCAACTGGCCTGTAATAATTGTTACTTAGAAAATGGGCCCATGCCCATTAGAGAGTATATGGATTTTGATACCTTTCAAAATATTATTGACCGTTGTGAGGGAGTAGAAAATGTTCATCTTACTCCTATCGTTGGTGAATCAACTCTTCATAAAGATATATTCAAACAGCTTGATTATCTTGAGAGTAAAAAAACAATTAAAAAAGTTTCTATGTTTACAAATTTTTTGAATGTTGATGTCAAAAGATTAGTTCAGTATAAAAAGCTTCATTTGATTATCTCTATCTATGGTAGCGATAAAGAAATGTATTTAAGGCACACCAATAAAGATAAATTTGATCTATTTGAAGCTAATATGAATACATTGTTTAAGTCCAATTTTTTAAACCTAAAGGCCATAGAGTTTTTTATGAGACGAGAGGACTTCGATTACAGCAGTGATCTGGGTAAAAAAATTAAGTTAATGGTTAAAATGAAGCCCTTTAGTAATGGAGAGGGTAATTTTATTTATAATTTATTTTGGAATGGCAATTGGTGCGGGGAAATGGAAGTTCAGAATATGCGCTCTGATAAAAAAGAAGGAATATGCTCCTATGCCCCAATCAATAACTCCATTGATACAAACGGTGATATTATACTTTGTGGGGCCTGCGATATAAAAAAAACCACTAAGCTAGGTAATATATTTGAGCAAGACTTTACTGAGATTTATGCTACCGGACCAATTAATAGAATTTTTGAAAATCAAAAAAAGAATATATATGAAGGATGTTGTGCAAACTGTTCAGAATTTCATCGATGAAATTAATATTCAAATTATTAATAGATGTAATTTGAAGTGTAATTTTTGCCCAAGAGCAAATATTGATGAATCTTCTCTTAAAGAGATTGAGTCTACTGGGACCATGAGTACGTCAATGTTTATTGATATCGTTGATCGCTGTATTAGTGCGGGGATTAAACACTTTTGTTTGACCCCTAGAATGGGTGAGGTCTTAATTGATACTAAGCTTTTTGATAAACTTAAGTATTTAGAGGAGCATCCTGCGGTTTCAACTTATTTTTTCTCAACTAATCTAACTTATGATGCAAGAACTTTGATTGAATACCTAAACTCATCTCGTAAGTGCACCATTGAAGTGAGCTATTATGGGAATAAAGATAGGTTTATAGAAACTACTGAAGGAAATGAAAAATTTTATCAGATTTTTTTAGAAAATCTCGCCAGGATTTCAGCATCCTTACAGCATAAGTCAAAATTAACGTTAGTACAGCGCTTTGAAGATGAAGAAGTTCTTCCGGTAGTTAAGATGCTCATCTCTCAAGGTATTGTTTATAACACTAAGGAGACTAGAAATTTTAATATTGGAGGGCTTCTAAAAAATAATGTTCCGACCTATGATACTATTACTCGTAACGGTGAATGCCCCACCAAGCTTACGGGATGTATCCTCATCAATGGGGATTATAATCTTTGTTATATGAATGATGTCCATAATACGATGACTCAAGGAAATATTTTAAAAACTGATTTAAAAACTTTACGAAAAAATGCCATTTTAGATGGACATGAATGTTGTAGGCTATGTGATGAATCTTGGTAATACAGTTTTATTTTTAGTCATTGAAGCAGATGATAGCAATAGGGGAGATATTCAAAATAAGTACTTGAATAATCAAATATCCCTTCCCTATGAACAAGAGGCGATTAAATGTGTCACCGCTTGGAGAAAGTACGGGCCAAATATTCCGATAAAGATTATTTGTGTTAATAGTAACCCACCATCCAAAGATACCATCAATAAACTAGAAGAATTGGACTGTGAGTATCATCACTGGCGACAAGAAGAAGCTGATCAGTATAAATGTGGTTATTGGAATGTTCCTCTCGCTGGCCATTTACTTGAGCAAAGCCTTATACAAGATTCCAATATCATTCATATTGACCTAGATATGACCTTATTTAGACCACTGGATCTCACTCTTTTTGAAAATGCAGGGGATACCACTAGAATTGCTATCAATGAATTTAGGCCGACGCTACAAAATGGAGTACATAATATAGGAAAAATTTATGACTTTGAAATTAACACCGGTTTTATCTATTCAAATTCCAGTAATCATTTTTATAAAGATTGGTATGAAAGGTTAAAGAATAAAACAGCAGAGCTTGAATGGGATGATCCTAATTACTCTATTTGGGAGGAGCGTATTTGTGATATTATGTACTTTGAAGAAGGTTATCCCTTTACATTTTTTAAGCCATTTCAAATAAATGGTAGCTTATCTCAGTATTCTGATGAGCAATTGAGTTCTATATGCTTTAATCATTGCCATATTAACCACACACAAAGAGCAGTAAAACAACTAGAGGAATATTTAATAAGATGCAGGTAAATTCACATAATGAATGGGATCCATTAAAAGAGGTGATTGTTGGTAAGGGCTGGATGATGAAGCTTCAGCTTTTAGAAAAGTCATTTCAATTATTTTACCGTGCAAACCTCGGTTCAGAAATAGATGCACTTAAGTCACAAGTTAACGAAACCTTTTTGAAAGAGCATTGTGAAGATATTGAAAATTTTGTAGAACTACTTCAGAGTCACAGCATTACTGTAAAAAGGCCTAAAACAGTTGAAAAACTTCAATCCATAAAAACTCCTCATTGGTCAACACAAACTCATCTAACAGGTCCACTAAATGCCAGAGATTTGTGTATGGTGGTGGGAAATAACATAATTGAATGCCCAGTTGAAGTTAGAGGACGCTATTTCGAAACAGATATGTTTAAAGATCTATTTTTAGATTATTTTAATGAAGGTGCCGGTTGGATATGCGCTCCTCGTCCCACGATGCACGACCAGGCCTGGGAACTTGGAAATGAGATGATGCTTGACGCTGCAAGATGTATGCGCTTAGGGACAGATATTATTGTCAATGTGAATAGTCAAGTGAACCGTTTAGGTCTTAAATGGCTAGAACGTACTCTTGGTGATAGGTACACATTCCACGAGGTTAATCTTTGTGATGGGCATATTGACTCAACTCTAGTGCCCATTAGGCCAGGGTTAATGCTTATTAATAAGGTTTTTATAAAGTCTAAAAATCAGATACCAGAAAAGTTTAGAAAATGGGATCTGGTAGAGATTGAATATCATGAAGATTATAACCATGGTGTTTATGCAGGAAATGACGTTTTACTAGCAAGTAAAAATATTGATTTAAATGTTTTATCTATCGATCCTAACACTATCATCTGTCATGATTATTCCCGTAAATACTTACAAGAAAAACTACGCCCATACGGTGTTGAGTGTATTCCATGTCAATTAAGACATTCAAGATTATTTGATGGTGCTTTTCACTGTCTTACTCTAGACGTTCATAGAGATGGGAAGCTGGAGACATATGAGTAGGGTGGTTTTATTTTTAGTCATTGAAGGAAATGGAAATAAAGGTTGTGGGGGATCAGGTGGAGATGATCAAACATTTACCCGTCTACTAGAAGATGAGTGCGAATTATTTTTTCTTCGTTGGTATAATGAAACTATTAATAAGGAATTTGCTAAGATTGACACCTATTTAATTTGCTCCTCAACAAACCCTCCCAGTGAGATGTTCATTGCCAAAATTCAAAAGAATTATCCTTTGGTAAATTACATACACTGCCCTCATGAAATTTCTGAAACTTTCCCTGCGGGATGGTTTAATACACCTCTTGCTGGTAAATGGTTGGAAGAAAATGTGGACTATGATAAGGCGATTCACTTAGATCTTGATATGATTCTCCTTAAAAAATTTAATAGTGAGTATTTAGAATTAGGACCTGGATATATTGCCAATTGTGCGACCTATCATCCAGACTTTCCTGATGATTACCCGGAAATGGATGGGTTAACGAAACGTTTTGTTACATGTTTTATCGTGACAACAAAATCTGGCCACTTTTATACTAAATGGTGGAATATTCAATCTCGACTGCAACAGGAGTATATCGATAAATACGTAGATGAGTTGATACCAGAAAATAAAGAGATTTGGTGGCGTTATTGTAACCTAGAAGAGCACTCAGTCGATAGAATGGCCATGATTGATGGTGAAAAAATTGCGGAAATTGAATATTGTCAATTTGGTAACACCAAC
Organism: Bacteriovoracaceae bacterium; assembly: GCA_041631355.1. Classification (GTDB taxonomy): domain Bacteria; phylum Bdellovibrionota; class Bacteriovoracia; order Bacteriovoracales; family Bacteriovoracaceae. The sequence continues at coordinate 7,775 of JBFKKF010000008.1, forward strand.
GGATATGGCTCAATTGAAGATAATAAAGAGCATATAAATAAGATTAATTTTCTTCACTGTCATGTCGACGGTAATTGGAGAGAACAAATAGAGGACTATGCTAAAATGAGAGTGGCCCTTATAAGTGGTAGAGGACGAAGACTGTGATACAACGAATTCAACTCTATACTACTAGTACCTGCCAATTGAAATGTGAATTTTGTCCTAGGTCCGATGATAATTTCAAGTCCCCTGAGATTTCAATGTCTATGGAAACCTTTAGCTCTTATGTGGACGATGCCATTAAGGCCGGAGTGAGAATTTTTGAATTAAGCCCTCTTATCGGGGAAGCTTTATTTGATAAATATCTTTTTGATCGGATTTCTTATTTAAATTCTCGTCCAGAGGTTGAATTAATTTTCTTTTTTACCAATATGCTTAAACTAGATAAAAAAGCGATTTTAAAACTTAATGAGTTTTCTAAGTTCGGGCTTAAGCTAAGTGTCTATGGCTCAACTCGAGAGCAATACCAGAAAAGAACTGGAGTTGATGCCTTTGAAAAAATGCTTGAGAGTATGAAGTGTATTATCGAATATAAACCGAGGGTTATTGAAATAGATCTTCGCTATGATATTCTTCCGACAAGTGCTGAGGATGTGAGGTTTCGTACTTTATCGCAAATTTTATTTTCTCGTTGTGATAAGATAGATATTTGCTCTGAAGATGTTAACTGGGCAACAGGTCTCTTACAAGTGGAGTCAACTCTTAATGATCCACCTGTGGATAGGTCCCATGAAGTCCCTAAGGGAAAGGCATGTCCGTTCCTTTTAGAAGACATCGGCATTTGGCCTGATGGTGATATTGGCATCTGTTCTAGCTGGTTTGATATCAATAAAAAAATGATACTTGGAAACTTAAAAAAAGAGAGTGCTTCTGAAATATTGCATAGAATTAATATTTATAAAAAAGAACAGGAAGAGGGGCTTTTTAGAAGTTTGTGCTCTATTTGCACTTATCCGTTAAGAGGCGTTACAGATGAGTCATAAGATTGACCTTACATTTATAGGTGCAATTGAGAATTCTAAAAATAGATTTGTTGAAAAAGAATACCTTCTTATGATCAAAAGCCTGAGGGCCAATGGTGGGATTTATGCTAATGCGCCCATCACACTTGTTCAGCCCACTAAAAACAATATATCTCCCAGAACAATGATTGAGCTTAAAAAGCTTGATGTCGACTTTATAAGACCTAAGTCACCCCTTGTAAGTGAGACGGGACGGGGGTTTTTAAATATGCCCGTGGCATGTAAATACCTCTCTGAAGTCCTAGAAACTAAGTATATGGTTTGGTTAGACTGCGACACCTATATTTTTTCTGAACCTAAGCTTTTTGAAATAAGTCCTAAGGATATTGTATCCCATGCGAATATGGAAAATTATGATCATTTTTTCAATGAGGAACATCGTAATGATTATCTCAGTGATGTTGCTGCCCAGAGATATCTTTATCGTTTGTTGACGGGGAAACTTGAATTTCAACATATTAATACTTGGTTTATTCAAGCATATACAAAAAGTAATTTTTGGCGAGATTGGTACGAGCTAACCATGGAGTATGTCGAAAAAATCGAAAAGAATTCAGAGCTCATCACAACAAGTGAATTTATTAATTTTCCAGGGCAAGGAACTGAGCATCCTATTTTAGAATATGCCATTTCATCAACTGAAGAGGTGGCGGCCGGGGCATTATTTCATAACTATAATTTTATTGAACCACAAGGGACCGCTCATCAATACCTAGATAATGATACCAAGATTTGTCACTATGATGATTGGAGTGTTCTGACTCAGATATATAAGGACCATGGGCTGAAAAAGAAACTCGAGGAGATTGAAAGTATATGCCGATAGTCAATTTTCAAACTTGGGAGATGTGCCAGCTTAAATGTAATTTCTGTCTCTACTCTTTCCAGGATAAATTAAAGGGAGGATGGGAACTTGACGATTTTAGAATGGTTGCGGATAAACTAATTTCTTTTGGTATTAATCGTTTTGAGTTTACTCCTTCTCTGGGGGAAATTACACTCGACCCCACCTGGCATGATAAAATACGCTATCTTGATGGGCGTGTCGACGATATTTTAATTTACACTAATGGGCTGAAAATTGATGAGGAACAAATAAGATTACTAATGGAGATGAAAACTCCTTTAACTTTATTTTTCTCTATGTACGGGGACTCACAGGAGAGCTATCTCAACACAACTGGGGTGGACTGTTATGAGGTTTTTTTTAAGCAAGTTGAGCATTTAAGCTCTTTCTTCCCTTTACCAGAAAATAAACGCATAGGAATTGACATTCGTTTTAAGGAAGTTGAAATGCCTCTTCATCCCAGTGGAGTTAATTTTAAAAACCCCATATGGAAGCAGTTATTATTGTACCAAGGACAAGAGCCAAATTTTTTATTAGTAAATCGTCCTGAAAACTCAAACTGGGCAATTGATTTTCCTGGCCTTCCTAGGCCAAAGGAAAAGGTCGAGTTTAACGGAGCTTGTGAGTGCATGAATGTCACCTTAAATCCCAATGGTGATGCTCTTATTTGTAATATTTGTCATCCTTATGATAAACGCTATGAAGTTTTAGGTAATGTTTTTACTGATAAGCTCGAAGATATATTTGAGAGTTTCAATGAGGTTCAACAGAAGATGCAAGCGGGGATTATCCCTGAGATTTGTAAAAACTGTACAGAGTATGACTGTCAGGGTGATAATGAAGAGTACTATGATGATGGTTGGAAAACGAGACCGAAACAGTATTGGCATAAATAGATTAAGGAGACGCTAGTGCCTTTAATTAATTTTCAGACCTGGGAGATGTGTGAGCTAAAATGTGAGTTTTGCCTTTATTCTTTCATGGATAAAATTCAAGGTGGTTGGTCTTTAGAAGATTTTAAAGTTGCAGCTGATAAACTTATTGAAATTGGAGTCGATCGTTTTGATATGACACCTACACTGGGTGAAATCACTCTTGATCCCACATGGAAAGAGAAACTTAGCTATATCGATGGACGAGTTGATTATATACAAATGTATACTCATGGTTTGAACCTTAAAGAAAAAGATTTAGAGCATATTTTGGGACTTGAATCTCCTTTGACATTATTTTTCTCTGTGTATGGTGACTCTCAAGAGAGCTTTCAAAAGACTACTGGTAGTTCCAGATATAAGCGCTTTCTGGAAAGTGTCAGGATGATTAAAGACTTTCTTCCACTACCTACGAATAAAAGAATAGGTGTGGATATAAGGTTTAAACCAGTAACACTTCCCTTAGAGGTGAGTAATATCGATTTCAAAAATACTCTATGGAAGGAGATTTTGACCCTGCAACAGAAGGAGAAAAGTTTTGTTATTTTAAATAAATATCAAAATAATAATTGGGGCAGAGACTTTAAAACTCAAAACTTTGCTAAAGATATGCCACCTTTGCAGGGTGCTTGTGATTGTATGAATCTCACCTTAAATCCTAATGGTGATGCGCTCATTTGTGATATTTGTCACCCCTATGATGAAAAATTTGAAATTCTGGGAAATATTTTAAAAGATGATGCAAAAGAGATATTTTCGAAATTACACCAGATTTGGCTTGATATGGAAAAGGGAATTTACCCTGAGATATGCCTCAAGTGTACGGAGTTTACAAGCGATGGGGATAAGGAAGACTATCACTCAGGATGTTGGAAAACGAGAGATAAGAATTTTTGGCCTGCAAGCTTTGTTAAAACGATAAAAACTTTTAATTCTTAATGACCACATCGGCGGTATTTTTACCAAGCTCACATTTACTCATAGTCTTATAGTCAAAAATATCTTCTCCATGGTCCTGAACAATAAAGCGCCCACCTGGAGTTGTGTACTTCATGGCCTGTTCAACCATAAAACGACAGGCGTTAATATACTCATCCTCAGTTAAGTTATAGTAGTTATCATAAGTAAATGGATCTTGTAGAATAGTTGTATCACGCATAATTGGGACCACTTCTTCAATTAAGTTTTTTTGCTGGATTTCCCAATTATCTATTTCTTCTATCTCTCTTAACATTTCACAGACCTGAACTCCTGCTAGTTCAACTTCAAAAGAGTAGAGTCTTTTTATATTATAGTTTTCTAGGTATAGAAGTGACATTTGCCCAGCATTACATCCGTATTCTACAACCGTCTCATTATCTAATTTGAGCTGCTTGGAACAAGTGGGAGCGTAATCATTATTAACTTGTATAAGACAGTCGATAAGATTTTTATTCCTTCCTAGTTCTCTACAAATCTCATATAACTTTAGAGGGGTTCTGTAGAATCGAAATCTTGGAGACACCTTCATTATATTGGCAAGATCTTTTAAAAGGTGTTCTTTTTGATATTTCAATTAGTTTCCTCGGTGCTCAATTATTCTTTCAATATAGAAGGCTTCAGCGTAATCAACTCCTACAGAACTCCCACGAAACTGGGAGAGACTCCACAGAGCTTTAGCACTTCTAGGGTGGGGATAGTCTCTAAGCTCACTCTTATATAGGCTTAGAGCTTGGATTTTCTTTGCAATTTGTGCTTCACTGCAAGATGAATAATAATTTGGCGTAAAGTTTTTTTCTTGTGTATCCCAACCTGTGCTTGAGGGTATTTCAAAGCTAAGAATCTTAGAGACACTTTCTTGTGGAGTTGGTCTAAATACTGTAAGTGCAATCTGATTGGTCAATTTATGGTCCTGATTCAAATCAACTCTAGAGTGAGTATAAATAATATTTGGCTTAAAGATCTTTTTTATCTCTTCTACTTTCAAAACAATTTCTTGTAGGGGATAACTATCAAGCCTTTGGTCCTTAAAGTTTAAAATAGAGAAATCTTTTATGCCGAGAAAATCCATGGCCTGGTGAAATTGTTCCAATCGGGTTTGAACGTTGAGTTCTCCTCTAGATGATTCACCATCAGTGAGACATATAACCCTAACTTCATCACCATTATCGATGTGCTTTATCAGTGTTGCGCCGCACCCCAAAACTTCATCGTCTGGATGGGCCACTAGTGTTAAAACTTTGCTCATTCGTCATCTCCAGAGTTTAATTTAGCAATAATCCACATAATTTGCCAATATTTCCATTATTGAAGTTTGATTTTATTGAATAACTTATATCGCTAATGCTAGATTAACTTCTAAACCATGAGGAAAAATGAAAGTATTAATCACTGGAGGGCTGGGTTTTATCGGTTCTAGCCTGGCAAAAGAATTTATCGGTCAAGGTCATGATGTTATTGTCGTTGATAATTTGGCCACTAATATTATAGAAGTGGATGAGATCAAAACTTTGCAGGTCGAATTTATCCCTATAGACCTATCCAATATGATCGAAGACGATGTGACCACTTTAGATAATATCATTGCACAGGTGGATATTATATATCATTTAGCTGGTTCCGTTGGGGTTAAATATATTGATATGTCTCCAGAAAAGGCGACCATCAATAATTTCAATATGAATCAAAACTTATTTCCCTTGTTTGAGAAGCATCAAAAAAAAGTTATCTTTGGCAGTACTTCTGAGGTTTATGGAAACTCTCAGGATGCAAAAGAAACAGACGCTTTAACTATTGGACCGTCTAGTCAATTAAGATGGGGGTACGCTTGTAATAAGTTAATGAGTGAATTTTTATTTACCGCCCACAGTTTTCCGTTTGTTGTCTGTAGGTTTTTTAATATTACTGGTAAAGGGCAAGTTGCTCAAAATGGTATGGTTCTTCCATCTTTAATCCAAAAGGCCAAAGATGGCTTCCCTTTAAAAATTTATGGTGATGGACAACAGATACGCTGTTTTTGTGATATCAGAGATTGTGTGAATAGTTTAACTCTTTTGGCGCAGACTAATATTTTTGATAGGGAAGTGGTGAATATAGGAAATGAAAAGAATCAGGTTTCTATATTGGAATTAGCACTTTCTGTAAAAAATATTATGAATAAAGAGTTGGAAATTGATTTTATCCCTTTTGCTCAGGAGTTTTCTAAACATATGGAAGACATTAATATTCGTATTCCAAACACTGAAAAACTTCAAAAAATTTATACCTGTAAGTATTCCCTCACAAATATTATTGAAAGTATGTTAAATTAATAATTAATATGGCGAGTACGGTAAAAAAATTATATAAGTATGACCTTGGTAATGAATACAAGACTAAGCTATTAGACGGTTGGATTTATATCAAGTTTGAAACAACTATGTTTTGTAATTTTCAATGCTCTTATTGTTGTGTTCAATCTCCCAAGTACACCAAAGGAGAAAAGTTTGAGTTCACTCGTGAGAATTTTCACTTAGTGATTAACTTTTTAAAAAATCAAAATGCTAATGGGATAATTTTCGAATTTTTTGGTGGAGAGCCCACACTTAATCCAGATCTTTTTTACTTTATAGATAAGTTAAAAACCAACTTTGCCCCAAATCTTCATATGATATTAATGACAAATCTCTCAGCACCGGTGGAACTTTATAAAAAGCTTCCAAGTGAAATGGAGCTCGTCATTGGCTTTCATACGGCGTTTTATAATATTGATAAGTATTTAGAAAAGGCAGTTCAATTAAAAGATAGGTTTTATAAATTTCTGACAATACTCATGATTCATAAAGATAATCATCTTCTCTTAGGACCTAGAATTAAGGATTTTAAAAACCTAGGGCTTGAGACGACCGTATGTCCTTTACTTGATGATAATTTTCAATTTCAAGATCGTAGTGAAGACTTTGGAATAGAGTATGACTCAAGATACACGCAAATGAAGTCAGAGGTTATTGATAGCGATATGAATCCTCTCTCTGAAAGAGAAGCGATGGAAATTAAAAGCTTTAAAGGCATGCTTTGCTTTCCTAATATAAATATTAAAAAAGACGGTTCCATAGAAATCTGTACCATCACTAAAAAGCAACATATAGAAACGGCGAGTAAAGTTAATCACAAGGTACTTTGTACTAAGAGTTCCTGCACTGATTGTGAACTTGCAAACCCCAAAATTTCAATTAGTTATGCCAAGAAAAGGTATGGAAAAATAACCTCACTCTAAACCTGATCATTTTGGTACTCATTACTATTTTTCCATCTCTATCAATTATTTTAAATTTGAATAAAATAAGAGCATCTATCATTTTATTATAAAGAAAGAGGAAGTATGAAGTTCTTATTAGTCTTAATTGTTTTATTGTCTAAATTATCATTTGCAGAAGTTACCGTGCAAGATGCTCCAATGGAGTGGCTAGTGACAGCAACGATTCAAAGTAAGATAAAGGCACATGGACAGAATTATTTAGCAGATGAGCTATTACAACATATTTTTAAAAATATTAAATATGATCCAAGCACCGATGAAATGATCATTGTTTCTAATAAGAAAACCCATGACTTGAGACAGAAGCTTGAAACATATTTAAGTAATAAGCAAAATAATGACAATACGGATCCACTCTACATGGATTGGCAAGCTGAAGGACGATCTCAAAATAATATAACGATTTATAGAACAAATTATGCCCCTTCAGGATTTTACTTTTTAAATCATATTCATACAAATATTAGTAAAGATAATAAAGAGATGAAGTGGTTAAAATATACTCCTCAGAAAACATTTGCCTTAATTAATAGATTGATGAAGTTTAGACGATCAAAAGCAGCTGTATCCCTAAACGATCACGATACCGATAAGGCTTATGATATGGTGGTGGGATTAAAATATCCTGATCTATTTCCTATGAGAGGAGTGGAGTGGGGAGGAAAGACCCATATGGGATTAGTTGGTATTAAAGAGAATTGGGATAATTTGTCTCACGGAAGAGAGTACGAGGAGGAAGAATCAATTCGCCAAAGTCGATCCAGTGAAGGGTTTAGAATCCTAAATCATCCAAACAAAAAGAATAAGCCTTTCCACTATAGTTCGTGGTTGGATGTTAATGGAGTCGAGGTATGGAATACCATAGTTGAAAATTCCCCGCTTTTTATTTTTAAAGTTCAGCGATCATATAATAGAGATGCATTTCAACAGTGGGTAGATGCCTTAAAAACAGGGATGACCTATACAGCAGTTGGTGGAAGTGATTTTCACTTTTCGATTCCATGTCTAAGAGATAGAGTTCTTATGTATCCTGCCAACTATATACCTGGTGAAGAAGTTTCTAACACCAAAAATTATTTAATGCAGGGACGTTCTTCATTTGTAACAAGACCAACAGCACCTAAATTGACTTTGCAGGCCAAATTTAAAGAACAAGAGAAGTGGGCGAATATGGGAGATAAGATCCAGGGTTCACAACAATTAGAGGTTCAACTTTTTGGTGATTTTTCTGACACAAATAAAAAGTTAGGTGGTGCTTGCTATAATGTCGTTAATAAATTCTATAGGCTATTCACATTTTGGAAAAAAAGAATATGGGAGCTAAGATTTTATAATCTTAAAGGAGATCTCATCGCAAAAAGAAGAGTATACCCTGGAAATTATCGATATAATCGTCACCTGAAGGCCACACTTGAGCTCGATATAACTGGTACAGACTTAGTACGAGCTGAGCTGTGGGAGATTAATAAAAAGTCAAAAAGTGTTGATCTTCTAGGTGCAACGAATCCAATTTACATTAATTGGTAGTTAACTTCTTAACTGTACTTTGAAAGTAGATTAATAATTTGCGCTTTACTGATCGGCTTAGTCAGCACGTCATTCATACCTGCTTTAAGACATGATGAAATAGTATCACTAAGGGCATCCGCAGTAATTCCAATGATTGGAGTTCCACATTTTGCAGAAGTTTGTTGCTCAAACTCTCGTATTTTCTTTGTTGCATTCAGGCCATTCATGATGGGCATTTGATAATCCATTAAGACAATATCATATTTAAACTTTCTGAATAAATCTAGTGCCTCAGAGCCATCAGCACAAACATCAAAAACCACATCATAATCTTTGAGCATTTTTATAATGACTTGTTGGTTAATCTGGTTATCTTCTGCAA